>JAEWMZ010000016.1 GCA_023392995.1 Bacillota bacterium | reverse complement strand
AGCATCTTTTTGTATTATCATTAATGATCTTCAGAACCCTGACCATAATATGCATTTGCACCATGCTTTCTAAAGTAATGCTTATCCAGCAGGTACTGAGATACTCTTGGTACTCTTGGATTCAGTGTCATAGTCTTATAAGCCATCTCTGCCACTTTATCCAGTACTACAGCATTGTACACCGATCCTGCTGCTGTCTTCCCCCAGGCAAAAGGCCCGTGGTTTTTAACAACGATTCCAGGAACCGCCATAACATCCTTATCTCCTATGGTTTCAACAATGACCACACCAGTGTTATACTCATAGGCTTCATTAATCTCCTGCTCAGTTAGTTCACGAGTACAGGGTATATCGCCATAGAAATAGTCGGCATGGGTTGTACCAAACGCAGAGATTGCCATACCTGCTTGAGCGAAGGTTACTCCCCAGGTGGAATGTGTATGAACCACACCGCCGATGTCCGGATATGTCTTGTATAGCACCAGATGAGTTGCTGTATCAGAGGAAGGCTTATAATTACCTTCAATGAGATTTCCCTCCAGATCCACCACTACCATGTCTTCAGCCTTCATCGTTGCATAATCTACACCACTAGGCTTAATAACGACTAAGTTGCTCTCTCTGTCGATACCGCTCACATTACCCCAGGTATAGATAACCATACCCTTATCCACCAGTTCCATGTTTGCTTCAAAAACTTCTTGTTTTAATTTCTCCAGCATTTTAACTCGCCTCCATAATAAGATCATTATTCTCGTGAGTACAAAATACCTGATTTTAACAGCCTTTAGAAATTGCTTGCGCTCTTCCTATCAGCTCCCCCAGTTCTTAAGATCCGGTATACCAGAACTCAAAGGAAAGCTTTCACTTTCCGTAATACCCTTTCAATATAAAGGAATTATTCCTTCTTTGCAATACCTTTGTGGTAAAATCCTGATAGCAGAGGAAAAGAATGCTATGTTCAATAAGTATGAACCTTTATAACTAACATGGCTTTTCACTGGACTCCAATCGTGCGAAGCAATTAATCGGAATCAATTAATTTTTGTAACAAGGATTTTAATACAAAAAAAGATTCTATGCTTCTTATTTATATAAGGAATAGAATCTTGATTACATTTTTAATATTAAATAATTTTCCGGTTTAACATTTTCTTAGAACGTTCAATGCTTTCTTTGGTCTTTGTAAAATCGTACTGCAAAAATGAGATGTTCTCCTCCTGGCTTTTTAAGCCGCTAATTACATTCGCACGTTTTAAAAGAACCTCCAGATTTTCGACGATATCCAGCAATCGGATAATAAAGGCTCCCAACTGCTCCTTAACCATTAGAATATCTTCATTGATAAGACTAGTCTCTAACTGATACGCTTCTTCGGTCAACGATATCGCTCCAATATTGCGAAATATCTTCTGAAGAGTCTGCGTAATCATCCGCAAACCCTCGTATTCCTCGGTATAATACATATTCTGAAGAATTGCTAATTTTGTCTTAATGCTTTTTAAAGTGGATAGTAACGCCTTTGTATAGTTATCCATATTTCCAAGAAAATAGCGACTTCCAGAGTTAAAATCTATCTCTGGAACACAGGAAAACATCTCTTTTGTTACTTCTCCCCTCATTACGACCTCCATTACCACTAATGAATAGTTTAACCGACGAAAAATACACACATTAGGATAATTTTAACATAACATTCAAAAATTGTAAACAACAAACTTTCAATATTTACCAGAACTTATCTGAATATTGACCATTAGCAGCCACTCCATATGACAAATTCTCACTAATATTAACAAAAATGTTTTTGACTCCGTGTTACTTGCGGTTTTTTTGTTATTTTCACTAGCATAATTATAGAATATGTTGTATTATGTATCTACATTTCGATTAAGCCGCTCAATTGGCTTTATGAACGTGAACCGCGACGAATAGGAGTTATTAGGAGGTTATCAAGTGGAAAAAGAATTAGTAATCGTACTTGACTTTGGCGGGCAATATAATCAGTTAATTGCCAGAAGAGTCAGAGAATGTAATGTATATTGTGAGGTTCTGCCCTTCACAACCAGCCTTGATCATATCAAGGAATTAAATCCAAAGGGAATTATATTTACAGGAGGTCCTGCAAGTGTATATGAGTCCGAAGCTCCTAGCTGTGATCCTGGAATCTTCTCTTTAGGAATTCCTGTCCTTGGTATTTGCTACGGATGCCAGCTCATGACTCATCTGTTAGCAGGTAAAGTATCCAAGGCTCCGCTGAGAGAATACGGACGTACCGAAATCAATGTAACTACAACATCGAAGTTATTCAATGACATTTCTGAGAATACTATCTGCTGGATGAGTCATACCGATTACATTGAGACACCTGCAGCCGGCTTTGATATCATTGCAAAGTCTGATTCCTGTCCAATCGCTGCAATTGAGAACACCGAGAAAAATCTTTATGGTGTACAGTTCCACCCTGAGGTAGTTCATACTCCGGAAGGAACAAAGATGCTGCATAACTTCTTATATAAAGTATGTAATTGCTCCGGAGACTGGGTTATGTCCTCCTTCGCTGAGGAAATGGTTGCTTCTCTGAAAGAAAAGATCGGTGATAAAAAGGTTCTGTGCGCGCTTTCCGGCGGTGTAGATTCTTCTGTAGCTGCTGTGATGATCAGCAAGGCAGTAGGCAAGCAGCTTACCTGTATCTTTGTAGATCATGGTCTTCTTCGCAAGAATGAAGGTGATGAGGTGGAACAGATCTTTACTACCGGGTTCGATGTTAATTTTGTCCGTGTAAATGCACAGCAGCGTTTTTATGATAAATTAGCTGGAGTTTCCGACCCGGAGACCAAGAGAAAGATTATTGGTGAAGAATTTATCCGTGTGTTTGAAGAAGAAGCGAAAAAGATTGGTACTGTTGACTTCCTTGTACAGGGAACCATTTATCCTGACGTTATTGAAAGTGGTCTTGGTAAATCCGCTGTGATTAAGAGTCACCACAATGTGGGAGGTCTTCCTGACTACGTGGATTTCAAAGAGATTATCGAGCCTCTTCGCAACCTGTTTAAGGACGAGGTTAGAAAGGCCGGTCTTGAGCTTGGAATTCCTGAAAAATTAGTGTTCAGACAGCCTTTCCCTGGGCCTGGTCTTGCGATTCGTATCATTGGTGATATTACTCCTGAGAAGGTTGCTATATTGCAGGATGCAGACTATATCTATCGTGAGGAGATAGCAAAGGCTGGACTAGATCGCAGTATTGGTCAGTACTTTGCTGTTCTGACTAACTTAAGAAGTGTGGGTGTTATGGGCGATGAGAGAACCTATGACTATACAGTAGCTCTTAGAGCGGTAACTACTACTGACTTTATGACTGCGGAGTTCGCTGAGCTTCCTTGGTATCTGCTTGGAAAGATATCGAATCGAATTGTGAATGAAGTAAAGCATGTAAATCGTATCTGCTATGATATTACGGGGAAACCACCGGCTACGATCGAGTGGGAATAATTTGTAGTATTTAACAATTCTGTTAACCCTGATTTTACTATGTTTTGAGAATATGATATAAAGCCCCTATAAAAAAATGGGTAGTTTATGATTGTTTTTTGCTTGATTTACAATCATAACTACCCATTTTTTGCATATAGAGGAGGCTTCCAAGAATAAAAGACACCTGTCGAAGCATGCGCCTGGTAATCCGTCTGTAAGGGACTATCCGTTTATATGCTTCCAGCAAATGACGCCGTATCCACCCCCAAAGTGTCGCTATCATAGTACTTTTTTTAATAACTTCCTCCTTGCACCGATGATCTGTTAACTTCCCCATCATTCGTCTTTAATACAAGCGGAGTTGATTTATATCCAACACCCATTCTGTCAATACCCATATCAATCAACTTCAAGAAATGTTCTCTTGTACGAATACCACCGGAACCTTTTACCTTGATTTTTCCCTCCGCAGCATCCATCATTATCTGAACTACTTCAACAGTCGCACCGACACATTCTGTACCTGTTAAAAATCCAGTTGATGATTTTACATAATCTGCTCCTGATGCAACAACAATTTTTGTCCCCCTGATAATTTCTTCTCTTGTAAGTGCATCTGTCTCAAGAATGACTTTTACTGTTGTTCCATATTTATGGCAAACATCCACCACTTCTTTTATGTCTTTCTCGGCCTCCTCCCATTTTCTGCTTCTGATCAAGCCATAGTTTGCAACCATATCCAGTTCAAAAATATCTCCCCTTTTGCAATAAGCTTCTGCCTGAGCTACTTTAGACTCCGTTGTTGATAATCCAAAAGGAAAGTCACAAACAACACATATTTTCGTATCTGTTCCTTTCGTCATCTCTGCTGCGATATCTAACAATGCCGGATTAACACATACAGTTGCGCATCCATAATCAATTCCCTCCTGGATATACTTTCTTATCTCGGCTTCCGAAAATTCCGGTTTTAAAACAGATTGATCAATATACTTTGCTAACTCCCTTGCTGTCATCTCACTTGCTTTTTTTGTTGTTTTCATTACTTACTATTTCCTTCCTGTTATATTTTTTGTAATTATGAAGCCAAAATCTGTAACTATTTTTTCGCTCTGGAACAAAAATTTTTTTAGATTAATTTTCCACGCTCCCAATCTTTAAAATGACAATCCTATAGTATCTTTATTTTTTGTATTTCTCACATAAAACTCAAATTTGTTGTACTTAGTAATAAAGATTCTTCTAAGAACCAGCCATAATTTATCCAAATATAAATTTTTCATTTCAATAACGATTTTATCGTTGCACTAACTCATTTGTTAGTTTTATTTATTATATTTGTTTTATATGTATCAAATGTACCTTTTGTATTATTTGTATCATATATCACAGTTACGTTCTTGTCAATAGTTTTGCATTTAATTAATCAGAAGTATACTTTAACAAAATAATTTTTAAAAAACTCTCATCCAAATTTTTCATCTAGTAAAGAGACTTACCAGAGACATCTCGAAAGCTATTTTAACTAATCAATAAAGGATAAATGGAGTAAAAAATGAACCTGCAAAGCTAGTAATTAACTTTACAAGTTCACTTTATTTACGAACCTCCCCATACCCTCTCAAATATGCTGCACTAATTTAATAGCGCTGTAATAGGAATCGTTTTCCTCTTTCAGTGTAACAATTATTTTATTACAATCACCTCTCATATAAGACTGGGTAAACTCATATACGTTATCGCTTTTGGTCTTTGCAATTCTTTCAATATAAAATCCGCTGCTACCCTTGGGACGTTGAATTAATTTACAAATATCCGGCTTCATAATTACGCTTTCATATACTTCTTCAGCAACATAAGGAATGATACCTCCTTCGTGCCTTAGTATGTCATACAATGATTTCTGCTCTAAATTTTCTTCGATTAGTTGAGGATATACACTGAAAGGAATACAAGTAGTTTCAACTAACATTGGGATACCATCAGCATAACGTATCCTCTTTATCATAAATATCATCTCATCTACCGATATATTAAATATTTCCGCAAGCTTAAGACCTGCTGCTATCCGTTTAAATTCCAAAACCTTAGAAGAAGGTTTTATATTGCTATCCTCCATTTGATGACTAAAGCTATATACCTTTTCCATCCTTCGTTCAATCTTCCCACCGGCAACAAATGTCCCTTTTCCTCTTACTCTGGCAACTAAACCCTCATTCTCCAATTCTTGAATAGCTCCACGTACGGTCGAACGGCTGACATCGTAGGCTTTACATATTTCTTCTTCCGTAGGAAGCTTATATCCGACATTAAGCTGATACATCACAATATTATTTTTAAATATTCGAGAAATTTGTTCCTGCAAAGTAAGTGGACTCGAGTAATCCAATTTATCGTTTAAAAATTCCTTCATCAAATCATCTCCTTTTCCAACTAACCGTATTCTTATGGGTCATTATAACCTGTCATTTATAATTTGTATACAGATTATTTTCATAGTCACAATCTCTATCAACTCTGGTTCCCCATATGCAATTAAGGATGTCATTCCATCTGCTGTTCATTGACCATCTTACTTTATAAAGTCAATACAAAACGCCTACAAATCCTATTCATTTCAGATTTGTAGGCGAAAACTCTGCCTTGTATTGGACTTCTATTTCTAGCACGTTCAACTCACCTAGTAGTGGTTGTTCCTTATCTAGTTATAATATAATACGCAATCTGCATATTGTAAATTACTCCAGGTATTATAAATTTCTATTTTTTCTTTCTATCATTTTGAAGGAGATATTGAATCAACAACCTTTTCCATTGCGACAGATGCTAATATAACCTGCTTTGTACTCGGATCAATAGTACTCTTTAACCTTACATAAATCTTATCGCCTAAAGATGCATTTTTAACTAATACGGGTTTTTTTGACGTTATCTGACTCCACTTTGCTTTCATGGGGTCAAAAGTTGTTGTTTTGTTCACTACCGTATATTCATAATATATTTTCGGATTAGGATCGGTTATCGTTATTGATGTTCCTGTAATCGAAACTGCTAAAGGTGCTGCTGCTTGCGCAGGAACATTGATCACTCTAACACTTGATCTTAACTTTTTATCCGTTCCCACATTATACAGCTCAATTGTTCCACCTAAAATTGCACCCGAGGCTGAAACACCTAATGCCTTTAAATCAAGATAATTCACCTTATCTGCTTTAGAAGTGGAGGTTATTGGGCCATCATTAATACGATACACTGTTTCACCTAACTTTAGCCCTGACAAAATCAATTTGCTGCCATCTACTTTCGCCGATGGAGCCGAAGGCTTTTTACCAATTTTAACACTGATTGTTTTACCAGCTCTTTTTGCTACCGTAGCTGCCGTTCTAAAGTATAAGGTTGCTCCTTTAATCTCATAGATGGATGTAAATATAGGACTAGTTACTTGTCTCCATGCTCCATTCGCACCTTTTTTATATTCAACTGGAGTAGTCGCGGAAAAATCAATCTTTCCTACACCGCTAGTGATTTTATAGCTAACCGTCAGTTCCTTGGCACTTTCTGCTTGGAGCGTGTATGGTAACTCATATGTATCCTTGTTTCCTTTAAAATACACGATTACTTCTTTTGTTGATAATATTGAAGATAGATCAACCACTCTGGAATCATCTATCATTTCCCAGTTCTTCTTTCCATCCGTACTCATGTAAAATCTCGTACTTCCTCCAGCCCCAGGTGTAACTGTCGCTATCTCTTGGGTGTAGTCAACGGTAACACCAACAGACGTTCCAGGTACTGCATCTGCTGCCTTCACTGATCTAGGCTCTACAGCACTACTTAGTACTATACTGAATATCATACAAATAGCCAATAGTCTCTTATAGATGCCTCTCTTACTATAAACAGCGTCTCTTGTTCCTATGATGTTGCTCTTCTTAAAGTTCATCTTTCCCCATCCTTTCTTATGGTTCCAAAAGCGTTTCTCCAGATAAAGTGTAGATTATTATAAATTCATCTATTTATTAGACGAGCTGCACTCAATTCCGTATCCATAATTTTCATTTAATTCATATATTTCTTACAATAACCATTATAGCCCTTTCTTACGCATAAAACAATCGATTACATCTACTTTTGTTATATCTAGTCAAAATATCCTAATTTTTTATATATCAGCAAAATTTTTATAAAGGCAAATTCTTATAAGGGCAAATCCTTATACCTCTCAGCTTTGCATTGTGACTATGCGGTCTTCTGACTATACCCCTATCTACTCCCATCCTCTTCCTCATTTAACGATTACTAATGCCTATTCTATTCCTCTCATTCAAAGGCTGCCAAAGCTCATACACTTTATTCTTTTGTACTATAATCTGATAATACGATTTATATTTAATGGCGAGTATTAACTTTTGCATACCCCGTCGTTTTTCACAGAATAATTCCACCTTCGCTTCTTTCCATTCAATCTTGGGCATGATAATAATATTCATAGAAGCAAAATTATAGATAAAAAATAAGTGTAAATGTTAAATCATAAAGATCCAACAATTACACTCTTATAATACCAACTGCAGTTATAAAAACTTCACAAATGCCCTTTCCAAATGCACATTTACTTATAAGCTTTCTGTAAATACAGCCTTTTCCTCTTTTTATCTTACTTCATAGCTCTTTCTACTTCAGTACGCGAAGCTGCCGGGAATTTACTTATGATCCAATCCACAATCTTCTCCTTAGCCTGAGCAGCACTTAAATCATAAGCAGAACGTACATGATCTCGTCCAAACAAATTCTCACTTAGTGTATAGCTAGCTACAGACCATCCATACTCCTCCTGCTTTTTATTACACCTTCTGCGAAAGCTTCTGACTGCAATGTAGGTCTGCATCTGTAAAGTAGTGATTGCTCCCTCAAAGCCTTTTTCTCCACCTTTACCAAAACCGGCCTTTTCCTTTAGCTGGTTAGAGAGCAGCTCATCATAGGACTCCAGCACATCCATAATTCTCTTCGTGCGATAACTTGCCAGGCCATCTTCATATCTGCTATCAAAATCATAGCCATCTCTACGGTAAGAAGCCAAGTAAGGATACCATTCCTTTGATACAAAACCGGCTCGATTACCAAAGAGTTTACCATAGGCAATCTCACCTTCGGCAGCAATCACTTCACGCCATTCCCAGGGATCCTCTGCTGGTTTATCTGACCACCAGTAATTACTTCCTGTAATTTCTTCTACCGAAAATCCTGATACACAATTCTTAAATAAGGGCAGGAAGCCAACTTCATTAATATAAGCAGAAAGCTCCTTGCTGGACTTTATTCTATTCGGATCATGATCCGTAAGTCCTTCCATAACCCACTTACCATCAATCGTTACCATCTTATTTCTCCCATATATACGTATAACAAACTATGATCAGGTAGTTCTCTTTGCATATGAAAGCGTTTATCTTTTACCGCTTCAACGGTCTTACTCTTCACTGCTCAATGCTTCATTGGCTGATGTTACATTGCTGTACTTTATTGTCCGTTGTTTTATTGCTCAACGCTTCAATTCTTAATACTTTACTTCTCAATTACATCACTGGTCATGTCCATTTAATTCGTCAAGGGTCTTATCATAAGCCGGCAGAAAATCCATCATAAAAATATCCACTTCAGCCAGCTCCATTTTTCTCAGAATCGCCTCCAGTGATTTTTCGGCACTATAAAATTCTGTATTCCCTGTTTTTCTCTCTTCGATACATTTAATTAATGCTGATAATTTGTCTGCCGCCTTTACTAACTTCCATAAGTACTCCTCTCCTTCTCCCGGGAAGAAGATGGATTCGTAGCTTACTCTGATATCCTCCGGCAGCATCCCAAGCAAACGTCTTGCCGCATCTGCTTCTATGGCCTTAAAGGCACCTTGAATATTCTCATTAAAATATTTGATTGGAGTTGGCATGTCTCCGGTAATAATCTCTGTTGCATCATGATATAGCCCAATTAGAGCCGCCTTTTCTGCATTCAGACGGTTCCCTAATCTCTCATTACTTATGATCGCTAAAGCATGTGCCAGAATACTTACCTCCAGGGAATGCTCACTGATATTCTCTGAGTTGGAGTTACGCATTAATGCCCAGCGCTCAATCAACTTCATTCTAGACATCATTGCAAAAAAACCGTTCTCCATGCCCTTTATCCTCCGTCATTATCTAAAACTCAGAATATTTCAAGCGACATTACCGTGATTTTGAAAAAATTTTAGCTGATAATTTTAGCTTGTTTTATTATTCTTATTGCTATAAATACTTTTTCTAATGAAATACTTTTACTTAAATTTCCCCTACTGCTCCAGATACTTCTTAACATACATACCTGTATACGAAACCGGGTTATCTGCAATTTCCTCTGGCGTTCCCAGGGCAATTACGGTTCCACCCTTATCTCCGCCCTCCGGTCCGATATCAATGATGTAGTCTGCGGTTTTAATAACATCCAGATTATGTTCTATTACCACCACTGTATTGCCGGTATCAGAGAAGCGCTTCATAATCTCGATTAATTTATGAACATCTGCAAAATGTAAACCAGTAGTCGGCTCATCCAGAATGTATATGGTCTTACCTGTACTTCGCTTGCTTAATTCTGTTGCCAGTTTAATTCTTTGGGCTTCACCGCCGGATAAAGAGGTGGAAGGATGTCCTAATCGAAGATAGGATAATCCTACATCATTCAGGGTCTCAATCTTTCTCTTAATGGAGGGAACATTCTCAAAGAATTTCACTGCCTCTTCTATCGTCATGTCCAGAACATCATAGATGTTCTTTCCCTTGTAGCGAACCTCTAGGGTGTCACGATTGTAACGTTTACCACCGCAAACTTCACAAGGTACATAGATATCCGGCAGGAAGTTCATCTCAATCTTTAAGATACCGTCGCCGCTGCAAGCCTCGCATCTTCCACCCTTTACATTGAAGCTGAACCGGCCTTTTCCATAGCCCCTCATCTTGGCATCCTGTGTGGAGGCGAATAGATCTCTGATCTGATCAAACACACCGGTATAGGTGGCCGGATTGGATCTTGGCGTTCTGCCGATCGGTGACTGATCAATATTGATGACCTTATCCAGTTGGTCGATACCAATCATCTGTGCATGCTTTCCCGGAATCATACGTGCACGGTTTAAATCCCTGGCCAGCCTCTTGTATAATATCTCAGTAACCAGCGAACTCTTTCCGGAACCGGATACGCCGGTAACGCAGGTCATGACTCCCAATGGAATGTCCACATCCACGTTCTTTAGATTATTCTCACATGCGCCACGCACCGATAAATATCCGTTTGGCTGGCGTCTCTCTGTTGGAACCGGAATCTTTATTCTTCCGCTCAAGTACGCTCCGGTAATTGATTCCTTCACCTTCATAATCTGCTTTGCGGTACCCTGAGCTACTACTTTTCCACCATGCTCACCGGCGCCCGGTCCGATATCAACGATATAATCCGCTGCGAACATGGTATCTTCATCATGCTCCACCACAATCAGCGTATTCCCCAAATCCTTTAAGTTCCTTAAGGTCTTCAATAGCTTATCGTTATCTCTTTGATGAAGTCCAATGCTTGGCTCATCCAAAATATATGCGACTCCCACTAACCCGGAGCCGATCTGTGTGGCCAATCGGATTCTCTGGGATTCACCACCGGATAGACTGCCGGTTGCTCTTGACAGTGTCAGATAATCTAGTCCGACATCAATCAAAAAGTTAATTCTGGCTTTGATTTCCTTTAGTACAAGTTCACCTATTTTTAGCTGCATGGAAGTAAGCTGCAGTTCATTCATGAACTTCCCTAAATCTCGTATGGAATAATC
>JAEWMZ010000447.1 GCA_023392995.1 Bacillota bacterium | reverse complement strand
CTTTAAAGATAGTGAAGGCTTTGCCTAACCGAAATATCTATTTTATCCCGGACGAGAATCTGGGAAGATATATCGCCCAGTTTCTGCCGGATAAGAATGTGATCTTCAATGAAGGCTTTTGCCATGTGCATACCAGCATAAAAAGAGAGAATGTATTAAAGGCAAAGGAACTTCATCCATCGGCATTAGTGTTAGCTCACCCGGAATGTACACCACAGGTGTTAGAGCTTGCAGACTATATCGGCAGTACCTCGGGAATTATTGATTTTGCAACCAAGTCGCCCGCTCAGATTTTTATCATTTGTACGGAGATGGGGGTATTGTATGAGCTGGAGCAGAAGAATCCGGGTAAGAAATTCTACTCCGTGGGACACCGGCAATTCTGTCCCAATATGAAACGTATCTCCGTTGAGAAGGTATTAAGGCAGCTGGAGTGCATGGAATATGTGGTTGAGGTTGATAAGGAGCTGATGGACAAAGCCAGGGCGGGGCTGGATCTTATGCTGGAGCTGGCCAGATAGAGAGGATGCTTATGAAAAAGGATGCGGATATTATTATCGTCGGAACGGGTGTTGCGGGACTCTTCTGTGCCTTGAGTCTGCCCCAGGAGAAGGATATCTTACTGATTACAAAGAGTAAGAGCAGGGAGAGTGACTCCTTTCTGGCTCAGGGAGGCATCTGCGTATTAAAGGATGCTGAGGATTATGAGAGCTTTCTGGAGGATACCCTAAAGGCGGGACATTATGAGAATGATTTGTCTGCGGTTCATCAGATGATTATTCAATCAACACAGATCATCAGTGAGCTGCTCCGTTACGGAGTTGCCTTTGAGCAGGAGCAGGGAAGCTTAAAATATACCAGAGAGGGAGCACATTCCAAAGCAAGGATTCTTTATTATAAGGATGTCACCGGGAAAGAGATTACGGAAAAACTGCTAGAGCAGGTAAATAGAAGACCCAATATCAGGTTGCTGGAAGAGACCCAGCTGCTGGATCTGATTGTAAGCCAAAAGCAATGCACCGGTATTGTAGCAGCGAACAAGGAGGGGATCATTCGCCGAATGGACGCCGACTATGTGGTTCTGGCAACGGGAGGGATCGGAGGCTTATATCAGGATTCTACGAATTACCCACATTTGACGGGAGATTCTCTGGCACTGGCCTTAAAGCATGGAATCGAGCTTCAGAATATGAACTATGTTCAGATTCATCCAACAACCCTCTACTCGGAAAAGAAAGGCAGGAGGTTTTTGATATCAGAGTCCGTTCGGGGAGAAGGAGCTTATCTTTATAATAGTAAGCGGGAGCGCTTTACCGATGAGCTGCTGCCCAGAGATTTGCTGACAAAGGCGATTTATCAGCAGATGGACAGGGAAGGGAGCCGTCATGTATGGCTGTCGCTTACCCATCTGGAAGCGTCTTTGATTCGGGAACGTTTTCCCAATATTTATGAGCGTTGTCTGGAGGAAGGAATAGATATTACCAGAGAATGTATCCCTGTAGTTCCGGCTCAGCATTACTTTATGGGAGGAATCAGAGTTGACTTAGCTAGCAGAACCTCCCTAAAGCATCTGTATGCCATAGGTGAGACCAGTTGTAACGGTGTCCATGGAGCTAACCGGCTGGCGAGTAATTCACTGCTGGAAAGCCTCGTCTTTGCAAGGAGCGCTGCTCTTCATATAAGCAGTAATTATTCGGAGAACCGGAGCAGACCACTTGTTGATATGAGTATGTATCGTAATCCGGAGCAGCTAAGGAAGGAATATAGAGAAATTGTATGCAGAGCAATTGAAAGGAGCAGTAAGCATGATAGACAATATAGCACTGGGTTTCAATGTGGATGAGCTGTTATTGCAGGCTTTGCGGGAGGATATTACCAGTGAGGATATCACTACAAATGCGGTACTTAGAGAGCCTAAGAGGGGAACGGTACAGCTACTGTGTAAGCAGGCTGGAGTTATTGCAGGACTTGAGGTTTTCTGCCGTGTGTTTGAGCTGCTGGATCCAACCGTTAAACGAAAGACATATTGTAAGGATGGGGATCAGGTAAAGAAGGGAGATTTGCTGGCGGAGCTGGAGGCAGATATGAAGGCGCTGCTTTCCGGAGAACGTACAGCTCTCAATTACTTACAGCGAATGTCTGGGATTGCTACCCATACGAATGAAATAGCTAGATACCTGGAGGGATCGAATACCAAGCTGCTGGATACGCGTAAGACGACACCAAATATGCGGCTATTTGAAAAATATGCGGTAAGAGTCGGCGGGGGTCACAACCATAGATTTAACCTGTCGGATGGAATTCTTTTAAAGGATAACCACATAGCCGCTGCCGGTGGAGTAAAGGAGGCGGTAAGCAGGGCGAAGGAATACGCACCCTTTGTACGAAAGATTGAGGTTGAGGTAGAGAATCTTGAGATGCTGAAGGAAGCCCTAGAGGCCGGAGCGGATATCATCATGCTTGATAACATGGACATTCCGACTATGAAGCTGGCAGTGCAAATCATAAATGGCAGAGCAGCAACCGAATGCTCCGGTAATGTTACAAGGGAGAGGATTCAGGCACTTAAGGATATCGGGGTAGATTATATCTCTTGCGGAGCATTAACTCATTCCTCACCGATACTGGATCTCTCCATGAAGAATCTAAAGGCAATAGAGTAGCGGTATGTGACATGATTATGGAGGAATAAATAAGAAATAGGCAGAGCAGCAGCGTTGTGAAGAAATAAGTGAAATAGACAAAGCAGCATCATTGCGAAGAAATAAAAGAATTAGACAAAGCAGCAGCGTTGTGAAGAAATAAAAAGAAATAGACAAAGCAGCAACATTGTGAAGAAATAAAAAGAAATAGACAAAGCAGCATTGCGAAGAAATAAAAAGAATAGGAGTAAAATTGAATTCGGCAGCAGCTGCAATTCCCTTGGGAATGCTTTTTATAGGAAAGCTTCCTAATGAATTGTAGCTGCTGCCGGACTATATAGAAGATCAGATGATAAGAACTAGGATTACCTTATATAAACTTCTCTTAATTTAGAAACCAATATTCACAGTGATCCTGCTTTGTCAAAAGCGTTTGTATGCAAACAATTCGATTGGTACAAGATCAAGGAGGATCATTGCTGCACCTTGGCTTTGCTCAAATGTCAGGCACTGATATTAAGTGAGATTTGGAAATATTAGTAGAATCCGTGAAGTGTTATTCCTCGATTCACCTGGTCCATAATAAACTCCACCATTGACATTCCCATAGCAAAGAAGGAAAGGATAATGATCAAAGCAAAGGCTGTCTTATCATAAACCAGTTTATCCTCCTTCTGATTAAAATTAGCAATCAGAATCTCAAGGCCAAGGAAAATAAAAATAATCGGCCAGAGCTTGAATACAATACTAAAGGAAATAGCGGATATAAATATTCTTAAGAGAAATATGATGCCAAAGGTAATCAGCATCCCTCCCAAGGTAAAGGTACCTACGCGATGTGATCGTGCCATAATTATAAGTCCTCCTTATCCTGCAGCATACTTACTTCTGCGGTATGATCCAGTTCTTTTTTCTTACCGCGAATTAAATATAAGCCTAATAAAACAATGGCAGCGCCGATTAAAAGCTGCGGGAAATAGTATCCAATATTGTAAATGGCATTGCTGAGACGATTTCCTATAAAATTAGGTAATACTGACCGTACAAGATCAAAGAAATTATTCCAAAGAACAGAAATACCGATTACAATTAACACCAGCGCAATGATGTTCTTATATTTATCACGGAAGATCTTAAGGCTGTCAGCCGGAATCTGATTGATGATAACAAAATCATCCTCCAGTGCATAGAATTCATCATCAGGCATGGAACGTAGATTATGTGTGTCAAAAAATGCGTAAAACCAAAGAATTGGCATAATAAGCATGATAGCGCCAATATTTAAAAAGGCTGATAGGAAGATGAGCAGGAAGAATGCGGACATTAAGCAAACGCCTCTCTTCATAAATCCCATATACATCTGACCTGCGCCAGGTAACAGGGAAAAGCAGAATGTTAAAAAGCTACCCTTTTTTCTAATCATTGTTTTTTACCTCCGTTTTCATAATATTATTCGAAAAATCTAATAGATTGTTGCTGATTTTATTCATGTTATCTCTTAATTTAGAAGTAAGAGAGGGAATGTCAAGTCCGACTGCTTCCGGAGCTGCTGATTCTTGTCCGATCGTGGGCTTAGGAATAGAAGAGGGGTGTAGGGCTGGGGAACCATTAAAATTCACCGTAAGCAACAACAGGAGCAAAGCTAAAACCGTGGCACTTCCAACCTTTAAGCTGTATAGGAATAGCTGCATTTGCTTTGAGGTTTCTTTTGCTTTTACCGCTAGCTGAACCTCTGGTCTTTTTGCGGCTCTCAGCAGATTTTCCTTCATATTTCTTGGGGCAGTGATCATTTCCTGGGACATTGCTTCTGCAAATAGGTCTGAGCAGTAGTCACAGGTACAGATATGCGCGAGAAAGCTTTCTTTTTCTTCCTGGCTCATTAACTCATGTCGAAAAGCATAAAGTTCAGATTCTGTAATATGTTTCAGCTCATTCATGTAATAAAGCCCCCTTTCGATAGGTTTTTTGCAACAGTGCTCTTGCCCTGTAAATCTGAGTTTGAACTGTCTTTAAATTCTTTCCTGTATTTTGCGCAATTTCCGCTGCGGACAGCTCCCGGTAAAAATGATCCAGAGCTATTTCCCGGTAAGGTGATTTCAGATTATTACAACGCTCGGATAACTGTAGTCTCACCTCATTCTCAAGAACATTCTCTTCCGGAGAAGCTTCCTTGTTTTTTTGCTGGGTAAAGTATTCATCCTCCGTCGGGATACTTTTTCGATCCGACCGTTTGATAAAATCAAGACATTTATTTGTAGCAATTCGACTCAGCCAGGCTTTTTCATACTGGCGGTCAAATTCAGTCAAATGCTTGTAGGCGGAAAGAAAGGTTTCCTGGGCAAGGTCTTCCGCATCAAAGTAATCATGAACTATTTTAAAGCAAATGGAAAAGATTAAATTTTGATACGTATCGATTAAGTATTCATAATATTGCTCATTATTTATTTTTTCCGCCTCCCTTCCCCTAGGATAGTAATAATCAAAAACTTGTGAAGATTTATGAAGCTGTTTCGATCGTGAGAGTTATTAGAGTTAATATTGAGCCGGTAACACATACTTTTACTGTCTCCTAATGTTTTTTACCATGCAAGCAGAGTAATCGTATCGTTGCAGGAAATATAAGAGAGCTATATCATCTCACAATTCGTATATTTATTATAACGATAGTATATTTGATTTATCTTCAAGTTAAAATAATTTTTTCTGCTATTTCTTTGGTATTTTTTTCTGCAATTATACTGTTGTTTCTTTGGTGAATTTTTTCTGCTCATTTCTTCTGAATTATGTTCCGCTATATTTTCTGCAAATTTTCAATTAATAGCTGTTATGCTGTAACGCACCGTTACTTTAGTTTTGCCATGCGATTTCTTTTACGCAGTTTCCCCCAGCCAGATGCTTTCTTAGAGAAGGAAAAGAATAAGAAGAGTAATAAGGGAGCAGATAGAGCAATGATTATTTTTTTCATAGTAAGACCTGTACCTTTCATTTTGTGCTTGTGAAATACGTGAATAACTTATTTGTATAATTTTATTGTTTAAAACCATATGGGGATCCCTTATTCGTTACAGAAGTCTAAAACGAAGGAGGAGGAAGAATATCTTCAATTATTTTTACAAATTCTAATTTACTTCTAGCATCTTTTCTAAATAGAAGATATATTGAGACAGACGATGGCTGGCAAAAGGGATTAAAAACTCCCTCTTCACCAGTTGATTCTGGAGAATAGGGAGTTTGAAAGCCTTCGTAATCGATTAAGAGTATATACAAGAATACCGATGTCTATAAATGAATTTCTCTATAATTTGAATTTCTCTATAATTTCCTTTAGGGAAGCTGCATAATCATGATTTCGCTTCACCATTTCCTGGGTGTTGCTTGTTAGTGCTACGATATCCGTATTTTTCTCTGCTACATCATTCACACCGACAGAGGCCTCTGACACCATCTGGTTAATCTCAGAGATGGAGTCCGTAATGCCAAGAACATTGGTATTCAATTGATCAATCTGCATTTGAATGCTCTCCATGGTTTCACTCATCGTACCGGCATCCAGATGGTATTGTTCACTGTTGCTAAGGAAGAGCTGATAATCAGGCAGTATATTGGAACTGATAAATTGTAAGGTTTGTTCCAGATTCTTGGACAAATTATGAACGGCATCGTATACTTCATTCACTGTTTCGGTAATATTCGTAACAGTGGCAGCGGATTGGTTTGCCAGTGAACTGATTTCGCTTGCGACTACAGCAAAGCCTAGTCCTGCTTCACCAGCCCGGGCGGCTTCGATGGAGGCATTTAAGGAGAGAAGGTTGGTTTGATTAGCGATGTCCTTAATGGTATTTGTTAAGTACTGTATTTTCTCAACAGCCTTTGCTTGTTCCAGGGCAGCCTCGGTTTTATGCTTAACCTCCTCATAGATATCTTCCGTCTTTTGGGAGGTTTTTGTTGTGGTGTGGGACAGCTCTGCAGCTCTGGCAATGATATCCGCAGATAATTTTGAACCCAAAGCAACTTTTTGGGTAATATCCTTTGATCTGTTACCAATCTTTTCGATGGTGGAATATATTTGCTCTGTGGTAGCGGCGGTTTCCTGCATACCGGCAGATAACTCCTCTGCCGTTGCCGAGTTATCCGCGGCATGTTCATTTACGGAATAGGAGATGGATTTTAAATTATCCGAGGAGCTGCTAACCTGCGAGGAAACATCGGTGATCTGCTGAACCATTTCCTTTATAATACCACGCATTTTATCAATCGCACGACTCATCTCTCCAGTTTCATCCTGGTGCTTTGATAGCTTGGAAAATGTTATATCCTCTGTAAAATCAAGTTCTGCGGTTTTGTTAATTATCTTGGTAATGTTTTTAATCGATCGGGTGATGGTTCCGGTGACAAGAAAGGCCAGCAGACTTACAAGGGCAACCAGGCTAACAGTAATGATTATAGTGGTGGCGGATGCTATATTTAAAGAAGCTAATACCTCCTTTTCATCTGCTACGGTAAAAACAATCCAATTACTTCCGGTTTCAATGCTATAGGCGGCATATTTGTTGACACCGTTATCATTGTAGGTGACAATATTTTTTTCCGGGGCATTACCTGCCTGGATCTCACTCAGCAAATCGGTGATCTTGGCTACTTCCAGCTTTGTGCCAATCAATTCTTCGTTAGGATCATAGATCACATTTCCATTGGAATCTAGTAAGAAGGAATAGCCGCTCTCATAGCTTCCGATCTGAATGTTTGAGAGAATACTACTAAATTCGGATACCTTCACTGAGGTTATGATAGCACCGGTGAATTCTGTAACAGGAGTTTGACCATTGGAGTTCTCATTTCCAGGAGGGATGACAGTTGACTGGGAGGCAGCTTGATCATTTTCCGAGGGTTGCTCTGCCGGCGGAGTGGATGCTATATTTGCACCGAAGCTCATCTGCATGTCAGTACGAAGAGGAATGGCGAAGGTGACACAAGCCTCCCCGGAAGTCTTGGATAGAAAGACATTTCCCTCAGTACTCAAACCACTGGAGACCATATTAGTGAAATAGGTTTCTGAGGCTAAGTTTGTGCCGATTCGATCTGTATCGGAGCTGTATAATACAGTACCAGCTTTATCAACAATGCTGATATCTTCATAGGAGGTGTTGGAATTCAAGAACATGGAGGAAAATTCTACCACCTGGTCTGCATTTTCTGTACCCTCAGAATCTACGAAGGAGGATATGGCGGCGGAGCTCATAATAAAGTTAGCAGATTGACTGGTCTTCATAATAGCGTCGGACAGGCTGCTGCTGTAGGAGTCAGCCAATTGCTGCATTGCCATTTCAGTACTATTGGTAATTGCATTTTTAGATATGTTCACCATGTAAAAGCAGGTAACAAATACGGCCAAAATGATGGAACAAACACACAGAAGTGTTATTTTTGTGCGAATGGAAAAGAAAGATTTTTTTAGCTTATTCCTTAGTTGGTTTTTCATATGGAATCCTCTCTTATGTATAATTTTATTTTTTAATTGCGTAAAGCTAGAAATATTTTGAATTTGTTTAGTTTAATCATAAGTTGGAATTGTGGGTGATATGTGCGGGAAATGTGAAAAAAATGTGAAGCTCGAAGGACATGAAGATAATATAACGAAAGAATAATAGATTTATGAAAGAAGGGAAGTAAAAATAAGCAACATACCAGTGGTTTTCATAGTCATGCAAAAGACAGTCGTTTTAAGCTTAACATCGCCGGTTGTCTTTTGCATGATAATAGAAAAGCATAATAGAAAGGCATAATAGAAAAGAATAATAGAAAGGAATAATAGAAAAGGTCACGAAAAAATTGTAGTTTTTCTTGACATAGTACCAAGTTGTTATACAATGTGCATAGTAGAGACTATGTTGTTTTGAACTATTTACTTTAATATAAAATGACAAGGAGATCCATATGGAAACAGTAGACTACATTATTAAAACGATAGAAAAGCTTGTAACAATACCAAGCCCGTCCGGATATACAAAGGAAGTAATGGCCTATGTGGAGGAGGAAGCAGAGCGTTTTGGATATACGAGTGAGTATTCCAATAAAGGTGGATTAATTATCAGTGTGAAAGGAAAGAGTAAAAAAACCATTGGGTTGTCAGCCCATGTGGATACCCTGGGCGCGATGGTACGTTCCATTGATGGAGAGGGAACGCTGAAATTTACCTTAATTGGCGGATACACCATGCACAGTGTGGAGGGTGCTTATTGTAATATTCATACCAGGGATGGGAGAAAATATACGGGCACCATACTGATTAAAAGTCATTCCCTCCACGGTTATGACGATGCCCGTACAATCGAGCGGTCAGAACGAAATATGCTGATCCGAATTGACGAACCAGTAAAAAGCAAAGAGGATGTATTGGCGCTGGGCATCGATAACGGAGATTATATTAGCTTTGATGCAAAGTTTCAACATACAGAGAGAGGCTTTATTAAGTCGAGGCATCTGGATGACAAGGCTTCTGTAGCGGTTATTTTAGGAATGCTGAAGGAGATGTCGGAGCAGCATCGGGTACCGGAAGATAACCTGAAAATATTAATCAGTAATTTAGAGGAGGTTGGCTTCGGAGCCAGTTGGCTACCTCAGGATATTACAGAGCTTTTGGCAGTAGATATGGGGATTGTGGGAGATGATCTAAATGGCACTGAATACGCCGTATCCATTTGTGCCAAAGATTCCACAGGACCTTATAACTATGAGATGACTAGCCGTTTGATTACTTTGGCGAAAGAGAATGGGGTGAGCTATGTGGTTGATATTTTCCCGCATTATGGTTCTGACGTCTCAGCTGCATTGACAGGTGGTAATAATATACGAGGTGCCTTGATCGGTCCAGGGGTGCATGCATCCCATGGAATGGAACGAACACATATCAGTGGAATTGAGAATACTTTAAGTCTGTTAAAATTATATATTGGTGTTTCGTAACATAGTTACGGAGGATATTCTCACCTTTTATATATTGATACATACAATGGTATCAGTAATATAAGAGGAAAGGACTGTTACAGTGAGTCATCAATTTAATAATAGCAGTGAACCTAATGATGAAGCAAAGATGAATAGCCAGCAATTTTTCCCCGGCGGCTTTCCCCAGGGAAATGTAGATAATAGGAATCGAAGAAATGACAGGGATCGTGACCGAGATCGAGATGAAAGACCTGAGGCACCTCCGGGAGCACCCGGAATGGGAGCCGCACCAAGATCTGCTCCACCAAGCTTTACTCCGGAAGGACCTCCGACAGACCAAAGAGCATTAATGGGTGGGCCAGGTGGACCTGGTGGAGCCCCAAATGCAGCAGGGCGTGGATTTGTCAGGCCTGGAGACTTTAGAAGATGTATGTTCAGATTCACTTATATCTGGCTGTTTAACGGGAATAACTTTTGGTTTTATCCAACCTTTGTTGGAAGACAATTTGTAGAGGGCTTCCGTTGGAGAAGAAACCGTTGGGAATATGATCGAATTAATATACAAAGAATTTTCTTCTTCCGCTGTTATTAAGAATTAAATTTCTTAAAAATACGCTTATGAATTTTAAAGCGCAGTTGCATTTGGAATCAATGATTACCAGGTAGTTTCTGCCCTTTCCTGTTTGATTAATAAAAGCCTGCAATTAGCAGGCTTTTATTAATGGTATGCCCGGTGGGCACACATTCTGATATGAATCCAATTGTTTTATTTTTCTTCTTGCTCTTCTGATTCTATCGTCTCAGTAGCCACCTTTTTCGATTGCAAACCTCTTACAACAACAATTCCCACACCGATTAAGAAGAGGAAGATAGCAATAAATTGAGAAGTAGATAATACACCTACACTACCTCGTTCAATGTCCCCACGGAAAAATTCCAGAATAAAACGTCCAGCGCTATAGAAGATCAGATAAAATCCTGCTACCTGGCCATCGGCCTTTACTCGTTTGGAAATTAGAATTAACAGGGCAAAATGTAAGAAGTCTAGCACACTTGATATAGGCTGTGTCGGAATTAAATGAACTCCATTCGGCGCTAATTTTGAATCCTGAAAAACCAAAGAAAAGGCACTCGTGGTTTGTTCGCCATAACAGCAGCCAGCCAACAGACAGCCAACGCGGCCAAAGCCTTGTGCCAGTGCAATGGAAGGCATAACAAGATCAAAATATTTTAAGAAATTCAATTTATGCTTTAAGCAGAAGAGATATC
>JAEWMZ010000442.1 GCA_023392995.1 Bacillota bacterium | reverse complement strand
CAAACTCTCATGTTTAAGTTTTTGATCCAGTCAGATAAACGTTAGCCATTTGTGTAACTCGTCTTTCGACTTGTTACTGTCAAGCATCCTGTTATCTTTACTGTTTTTGTGGTGTATCCATACGAATCAGTCACGAATGACCTTCTATACCGATACGGTTCGTGATGTCTTTCGACATCAATGAAAATCTATTTTTTGGATTCTATCATGAAAATTGCTTTCCATAAAGGTTCCATTTATTTAGAATTTTCAGGGTTGTTTTACTGTTCAATTATCAAGGTTCATTGTTTTCAACTCGCTGCCCTTTCGCGTGTATCTCTCAGAAGCAACTCGTCGATGTTACCACATCATCTAGTTTATGTCAACCACTTTTTTCAACTTTTTTCAAGTTCTTTCAACCTTATCCAAGTTTTGCATTGAGTGTTTTACCAGTTTTTCGCGGTAGGTGTTAATCGTAACACAGTGTAATCAGCTTGTCAACAACAATTTGTACTTATTGTTTATATTTTTTATTCAAAAAATACATTTTCTATTTTACATTTGAAGATGAGATTATTATGAAACCATAACACCTTTAAAAAAGGTAATTCCCTCGCTCTTTAATTGTCAAAATATTTGAAAGCCTTATCCGCTCCAACTCCTTTAGTGGTGTTGGGTTGTCAGTTTAACATAGTTATGATAGTATGTCAACCACAAATTGTATTAATTTTATAAATAATTAAGACGCTTTTTCTTCCTTAATAGGTGCGTTTCGTTTGAAATGCAGAGCATTTCACCTTCTGTATTGATAGTTCTGTGGATCAGGGCAAATTTCAAAGAAAGTAAAAGCAGCTCAAACAGAACTGCTTTTCCATAATTTAATGAATTTATAACATACTTTATATAGTAACCTATACTACTTCAGTTCATTCGCTACTTCATATAACCAATTAACTCATTAATATCATATCGATGAATTCTTAACTATTAATAGCTATTAAAAGTCTTCTGTTAACAGGTATATACTATTGGAAATTCCTGTTTCTGAATCATAATATACTAATATAAATGTATCTCCAGCTTTAAAATGCGCCTCTCCTGCTATATCCTTTGCCGGCTCACCAAATTTCTCCTTAAATGTTTGAATCTTGTCGCCTATCTTTAATCCCTCAAAGTCAAGTGCCGTACTAGCTGTAAAAATTTGATTAACCTTACCCTTCTCATCAAACCAAACTCTGATTTCAGGTGCTGTAAATTCTAATCCACCTTCATCAACGGAGGCATACTCAGAATTTACTCTTTTTATCAGTTCCTCTTTCGATAATCCTAACAGTTCTCTTAGTTGAGACATATTCTTGAGCTGATTCGCATCTTCCCTATCCGCTCCCTGATCTTTATCCATCGTTTGATTCTCGGTCAACGGCTCCTGAGCAGTCTCCTTTGCAGTTTCTTTAACTGAATCTTTCGTAGGTTCCTCTGTTGAAGCTTTCGTCTGTTGGTCTGCGAGTTCCTTCGTAGGTTCTGCCTGCTCCTGGATCTGTCCCGGCTCCTGCCCGGCAGTTTCCAGCTTTTTAACGGTACAGGCCGCAAGTCCGCCAACACACAAAAGCATAATGAGAAGGATACCCGGCTTCCTCCATCCAGGATAGTTTCTTACGTTATTTTTCATCTGTATTCTCCTGTCATATTGTTGTTTTTGTTCCAGGTAATTGCAAAACTGTAATGTTTCGCGATTGCCCATTTTTTTATTTACATAAATTTTTCACATAAAATCCATTCATTTATAAGACTAGTTCAGTGAGATAATGTAGGTATTATCAAAGAATTTCATATCTTTTACCTCTCCGATGCTTGCCAGCAGCTTGTTTCCAGCAGGATTCCATTTTAATCCATTCTCCACACCCATAAAATCCGCGGAAACGAATACCTTATCCTGCCCCTTAAGATTCCTAAGATATAAACCAGATTCATTCTCCTTGTCAGCGGATAAAAGATAAGCAATCTTTGTCTGATCCGGTGACCAGCTCATTCCAAATATCATCCTGCCTTCCGCTAATTGGGCTCTTTCCTCTCCATTCATGTCAATTAGCTTCAGAAGACTCATGTCGCTCTTCTCTTTCGTAACAACGGCAAACATATCTCTTTTAGGTGATAATTCAAAGTTAAGGATATCCGTCTTCAAGATCCTATTCTTTTCTGTCGCTATATCATAAACCATCAGATTGTTATCCGTTGATATATAATATATTTTTTTATCCGTAGCAAATGCTGTATCCGTCTGCATTACTCCGATTTTTGGGATATAGGTTATGTTAGAAGCCGTATTCATCAGACAGATGCCCTGATCTGAGGTAGGTATGATCACCTGCTCATTATCTACCCATTTTGCATTATCATAGGAGAGATGAAAACCTTTTTCCGGATTATCATCGTGATTTTCTGCTACAACATTCCCGTCAACATCAATAATCATACCAGTGTTTTGTCCGTCTTTATAGCTTTGAACTAGAATATGCTTTCTGTCCGGCGATACAAGGGGCATCCAAATATAGTCTGTTTCGTCAAACAAACTCTTTTGGGACGCCGTCGCCGTCTCATAGACATACAGGCCTCTCAGATTCTCCATGGAATCCCCAACCCGAATCGGCTCTAGCTTTGTATTCTCCCGGGTAATCAGAATATGCTCATTATCAATCCAGTCTTCCCCCCTCATTTCAGTAAATTTATCAATCTTACCAATAGAGAGATCATTCATCGGGTCTACAGAATCCTTGGTATCATAATGCAGCGCATCGGTATTTAATACTGTAATCTTTCTCCCATTGATGACAACTTCCTCACGGTCAGTCCCTTTCACTGCGCAGCCGGCAAGATTAGCGACAATTGCCAGCGCCACCACACTGAATAACCTAATGCGTCTTGTCATATCTCTTATTCCTTTCTTCCGTTGATATTCACCTTTGATCTGTGCTCTCTTTTGTACAACGTAATCTTACTACATAATTAATTCGTCCATATATCAACTTGTTTCAAACTTGTAAACAATTACGTCCTTGGGAAAACGAATCTCGAAGGTTGTCCCTGCTTCTGGATTATCGTAAGCCTGAATACTTCCTCCCAGTTTTATAACCATTCCCTTTACAAGCGCCAGTCCAAGTCCTGCGCTTTCCGGCATGGTTTTATCTCCTTTATAGAACGGTTGAAATATTTTATCTCTGTCTTCTATTTGTATTCCAATTCCCGTATCCTTTACCCGAACAAATAAATAATCATCTTCTTTTCCGGAAGTAACCCAGATCTGCCCCTTTGCACTATTATACTTTATGGCATTGTCTATAAGATTCATCATAATTTGCATAAAAATCTCTTTATCCGTGATTAGCTTATTGCTCTCTATTTTTGTATGCAGCTGCAAGCCATACTTCTGTATCCTTCCCAGCATCCGCTTGCAGGTATCATTTAGAATCTCTCCTATCTCTGTTTCTTCCATATGAAGTTCGAAATCATATTTCTCAAGCGCAGATAAGTTAAGAACTTTTTCCAGCATTTTCGTCAGACGGTCAATTTCTTTATTTATATTTTCTTCCGCCTCCTTTAGCAGAACCGGATCTTCAGGATATTGAAGCATTAAGCCCGTGTAGGCTTTGATTACTGTAAGCGGTGTCTTAAATTCATGGGACACGGTCCCGATGAATTCCTTCTGCTGAACCCCCAGTACTTCTAATTTCTCTATTGCAAGATTTAGCTTCTTTTGCTCCATTTGCATCTTTTCAAATTGATTTTTAATTCTGACTCCCATGCTCTCTATATTATCACTTAATTCTCCCAGTTCATCCTGGCGGTTCAATCCTTTGATGTTAGTATAATCCCCTTCTTGAATCCTGTTCGTTGTATTTTTTAATCGCATAATTACTCTTGTAATGGAATTCATATAGAGATATCCAAAGAGAAAGAAAACAACAAAAATGATAAATCCAGAATAAAGGAAAAGATATTTGAAATGATTATAAAACTTTCTGTCATTTGTGATTGAATAATTGAATTGAAGTACACCGATCTGCTCTTTCGAATTGCGTAGAGGGGAAAGGAATACCATGGTATCTCCTACGATCTCGTAGACATGTTTATCCAGCAAAGCATATTTCATCAAATCCTCTGGCTTACTCTGTCCTGCCAAAGGTCTCGAATCCATAATCTTCTTCCCTGCCATATCGTACAGTATTACTTGCATACCAGAGATCATATCCAACCGGTTAACAAGCTCCTGCCCTCGATTTCTAAGAAATGCTTCCGGTTCATTTACGGATTCCATCAAATAAATCTGCTTCATATAATTATTCGCAATATCCCCTTGCCCGATTAAATGCTCCTCATTTTGCTCCATTTGATTTTTATGTATTTCCCGAAGGACAAAAGAGCTAAGAATGCTAAGGGAAGCAAAGAGTAATATCGCTAAAAAAATACTTAATTTAAACCTAAGTCCTATCTTCATAAATATCACCTATTGCTTTGTAACCGATACCATATACCGTTTGTATTAGTTGCTGATAAGGCTCACCAAGCTTGCTTCTTAATCTTTGTACATGAATATCTACCGTTCTGGTGCCTCCTGCATATTCAATCCCCCATACCAAATCCAGAAGCTGATCTCTTTCATAAACCTTCTCTGTATTCGATACTAGAAGATACAACAGATCGAACTCTTTCGGTGTTAACTCCATATGCTTATCCCGTAGAATCACCTTGCGCTGCTCACCAATTACCACTAAATCACGAATTCGTATCGCACTAACCTGCTGCTCTGTATTTTTCTTTAAGCGGCGGAAAACGGATTTGACCCTGACAACTACTTCTCTTATATCAAAAGGCTTCGTGATATAGTCATCAGCTCCAAATTCAAACCCCAGCACCTTATCTACAATATCGTTCTTTGCAGAAAGTAATAATATTCCCAGATCCTTTCTGCTGCTCACTTGTTTACATACCTCATACCCATTCATTTTTGGCATCATAATATCAAGGATCAGGACACTTGGCTGAAAGCTTGAAAGCTTTTTAAGCGCTTCTTCCCCATCCCTGGCCACCTCCGTTTTATAACCTTCCTTTACAAATGCGTAGGAAAGTGCATTTACGATTCCTATTTCATCATCCACGATTAATATTTTCTCTTCCATCTATGCTTTCCCTATCCTGCTTTCCCTATCCTTTGTCACTTCTTTCGCTCACATTATCCATCCTTTGCATTGGCACAACTGGAGCGCTTTTTCTCAAGAAATAATATTCTATTCACACGACAATGTATCATGCTTGATGACATTATAACATTATCACTTAGGTTCCGTAAATTATTATTAAGTACTTTTCCCACTCTTCAATCTTGCACTTATTCAAGTATTCCCTGTAACTCTTTCCCCTGTATCTCTTTCCCCTGTATCTCTTTCCCTGAAACTCTTTCCCTGAAACTCTTTCCCTGTATCTCCTTCCCTGCATCTCCTTCCCTGCATCTCCTTACCTGGTCTGCAAATTAAAATTGATCTGTACTCTACACTTTTCCTCCCAATGTTATCGCTGTCACTTTAAACCAATTGTCAATTAGACGAGTTATTCCCTCATCCGGATGATACGGTACTGCATAAATTTTTTCAATCAAAAAAAGGTGCCAATGCAAAAGTTCTCTTTCGGATTTTTACATTAACACCTTTTATAATTTTATGAATAGAAGTCTACGAATAATTTTCTCTCATCATAATTCAAAATTCACTCTTCCCCTGGCAAAATATTGGGGAAGATGAAAATCCGGTTTCTCCACCGGAATATCCGAATAGCTTATGTAATGCTCTATTTCAGAAGTTTCGCTAATCTTATATAGGGCAAAGGTAAAATCTCCTCCTGCTTTCATTACCTCTGCTGAATATAATTCTTGAATCAGCTCCAGCGGAATTCTAAAACAAACGCTCCACCTTTCCTGCTCCAGCTTGGTTTCACAGCACACAGGCCATTCTCCTGCTATATCACTGAGGTACCTTCTGCTTCCCTTAATACCAAACTCAGAAAGCAATGCTCCGTTGGAATTCGCTTCCAAATTCATATAACGATTTCTGCTATCCTCCGGCTGAAAATTGAGGAATACCTCCAATGCACTGTCCAGATAAACAGGATCATTGCTATTATAGTATCTTCGCATTGGATTCGGTTCTTCGGCGGTTAATTCTACGATCCATTCCTTTTCCGGTATCAGAGCCATTCTTCCATAGGCTCTCACCGGATAACGGCTGCCCCAAAGCTGCTGCCTTATAGGAAGGATTTCGCATTTTGTAATCTCTTCTGCTTCCCTAATACACGGAACAATAACACTCATCTTAACAATCCTCCTATCAATCTGAACCTGCCATTCTACTTATACGGCTACCAACTCCTGCTTCCTACCTTGAACTCCACTCTTCTATCCGCGATACCCCTTGGGATTATTCCGCTGCCATCGATACGCATCCTCACACATCTCATCCAGATCGCACTCTGCCGCAAATCCAAGCTCTTTTTTTGCCAAGGACGGATCTGCATAGCAGGTAGCAATATCACCCGGTCTGCGATCACATATTACATATGGTATCTTTGTCTTACAGGTCTTTTCAAAAGCTGCTATCATCTGAAGCACACTATATCCATTACCTGTACCGAGGTTATATGTACTGATTCCTTGTAAATCCGGTAACTTTTGTATCGCTTTTACATGTCCTCTGGCAAGGTCGGTTACATGAATATAATCTCTGACTCCACTTCCGTCCGGTGTATCATAATCTGCCCCAAATACTTGCAACCGATCCAGCCTTCCAACTGCCACCTGGGTGATATATGGCACCAGATTATTGGGTATTCCTTGAGGGTCCTCTCCAATCAACCCACTCTTATGTGCTCCGATTGGATTAAAATAGCGGAGAAGAACAATCTTCCATTCCTTATCCGCATGAGATAAATCTCGAAACATCTCTTCCTGCATCAATTTTGTTCTTCCGTAGGGATTTGTAACAGACAGCGGAAAATCTTCCTTGATCGGAACTGTCGCAGGGTCACCATACACCGTAGCCGAGGAGCTGAATACCATCTTTTTCACCTTGAACTCCATCATAACCTGACATAATACCAGGGTAGAGGCTAAATTATTGTAGTAATACTCCAATGGTTTTTGAACGGATTCACCTACTGCCTTTAAGCCTGCAAAATGGATAACAGCCTCAATATTTTCCAGTTGAAACACCGATCTTAATTTTTCTTTATCCTGAACATCAATCTGGTAGAATAATATCCTCTTGTTTGTGATCTTTTGCACTCGATTGATTGCTTCCAGATTAGAATTACATAAATTATCTACTACCACCACCTCATACCCTTGATTTAAGAGTTCCACGCAAGTGTGACTTCCAATATATCCGGCACCGCCGGTTACCAAAATGGACATATCTGACCTTCCTTTCTCCGATAAAGCTGATAGAGCATGAAGCAAAATGACTCACAGAAGCTCTCCCATTTAAATAGACATCTCTTCTTATTATTAATAGTAAGCTCTCTTTACTTCATATTATATTATAGTCTCTTCGCTTTGTAATGTAATTCAATGGACATGGCGAGGTTTTACTCATAGCCTTCTTTTTACCTAATGAAACATTTTTAAATTTTACTATCCTACTAAATATTTAGCGATAATTCTATTCATATCATCCCACTTTGTCTCCATATTTTTTACTAACGCGAGCTGAGTGCGGCAGCGATCCAGGTTGTGATCTTTTCTATGTATCTTAAAGTAGATGTCACCTTGCAGATAATCTGTTAAAAACCGAATCCCGCACTCCAAAGTCATGGTTTTTGCTCCATTCGCAAGCATTTCCACTTCCGCTCTTGTCAAGCTTCCGTCACAGCCCTCCAGATACCCTTTCGTAAATTGTTCAAACAGCATTAAATTCAGACTTACTTTTGACAGATCCTTCTCGTCCTCTGCGGCGGTATTCGCACCAAAACGAATAGAATCTCCAAAATCAAAGATGGATAAGCCAGGCATCACTGTATCTAAATCAATGACACAGATTCCTCTGCCCGTTTTATTGTCAATCATGATGTTATTTAACTTTGTGTCATTGTGAGTTACTCTGAGTGGGAGCTTACCACTTATTAAGCTGCTTTGGCACCGTTTCACGTCATCTTTATGTTGCAGTATGAAATCAATTTCTTCCTGCACACTTGCAGCTCTTTGACAAACATCTTCCTTTATCGCTTTTAATAAATTTTCATATCGAACTGGTGTATTATGAAAATTAGGAATTGTCTCGTATAAGGTAGCTGCATCAAATTCAGCTAACAGCTTCTGAAATCTGCCAAAGGCAACACCACTATGATAAAAATCCTCCGGATTTCGAACCTGATCAAAAGAGGTAGCCTCTTCAATAAAGAAATACATTCTCCAATAGGAGCCAATGCTATCCTTATAGAAGGTTTCATCCTTTTTTGTTTTCACAACATTTAAAGTTTCACGGTCTACATCTCCACCGTTTTCCCTGATCTTCTGGCGTAAAAATTCTGTAACGCAATTAATATTTGTCATAAGCTGATCCGGCCGTGTAAATATCTCATGATTAATTCGTTGCAGAATATATCTCCTCTTCTCACTTCCTGCCTGATACACTACAACAAAGGTATCATTGATATGGCCATTCCCATATTTCTCACAGCTAATTACTTCTCCGTCTATGTAAAATGCCTCCAAGGCTTCCTCTCTTTTTTCACAATATTGCTCTCTTGTCATATTCAATCCTTCCTTGCTCCATTTTTAGTTTCGCTCATGATTGAGTTTAGCTCTTTTTTTTCTAATTTTAGTTTCGTTCATGTTTGAGTTTCGTTCTTTTCGATCTATTTTCGCTATTCTTTCCATAAATACTTGGGATATACCCCGTTCTCCTTCAGCATATGAATCGCCTGCACTACATTTTCTTTATCCTCTTTGTAGGTAACCCCAAACCATTTTTCAGCAGACTTTAGTACATTGACCTCGATGGAATCTGTTTCTAATAGCTTTTGTACTACGCTAGGGAGAAAAAATTCACTTTTTAACGGCTCCTTTTTGACCTTCTCCTCTAAGAAGAGAATCAGTTCCTTCTCCAGCTCATTCATAATAGAGGTGTCAAATCCCCACAAATTCATTGATACTGTGCTATTCGTCTCTATATCAGACCAGGTTTTTCCGTTATCCTCAGAATAAACCGCGGTGTCTCCCCGCTTTTCTATCATCGTTCTTTCTACGATTCCTCTTAGCTTATCTTCATGACTTACATCACAAACTCCTCTGGACACTGCTCCATGCTCTGTTAGTGTATTATTTAATACATAGCCTACCATATAGTATGTATTCTGTGTTTTCTCTCCTTGATCGGACAGTTCTTTATAGATTAAGGAAAAAGCTTCCCTTCCATAATAATCATCTGCATTGATGACAGCAAATGGCCCCTGTATCTTATCCTTACAGCACCATATTGCATGTCCGGTTCCCCAGGGTTTCCGTCTTCCTTCCGGTACACGATACCCTTCCGGAAGAATCTCTGCTTCCTGATATACATATTCCACATCAATTATTTTTGCGATACGGTTTCCAACCCGCTCTTTAAAGTCTTGCTCAATTTCTTTTTTTATAATAATGATAATCTTCTCAAATCCAGCTTTGATTGCATCATAAATCGAAAAATCAATAATAATATGTCCTTCTTCATCAATCGTATCAATTTGTTTCAGTCCGCCATATCTGCTTCCCATTCCAGCAGCCATAATAACTAAGCTCGGTTTCATCATGATCACTTCTCCTTTTTCTTTATAACAGCTTTCTTCCGGCGGCTTTATTTATTCCAGAATTCCTGTACTGCATTATAAATAACATCTCCAATCTTTTTTCCGCACAATATTATGCTCTTCGTTAATATTGCAGAAGAACTCTGCGCCTATCCCATTCTCTTTTCAAGCCGCTTGAACTATCTTCAATAAGTGAATTACTCATTTTCGCAACGTAAATACATAATTGTTACGTTATGTTTAGCATTGTTACATTCACATAATATCATTTGTAATGGGATTTGTAAATATGATTTTTTCGCTGGCTTATTTTATTTTTCAAAATAAATAAATCCGAAATCATGAGCATTTTATATGTTCCTGCCTGAATTACACCTTCTATATTGATGGTTTAAATTATTTATTGACATTTGTTCAAATTTAACTTATAGTAGTGTCAGTGTTTACTAAACACCAATAATCAACTAAAGGGGTTTTTTATGAGTACAATTCGCGATGTTGCAAAATTGGCAAAAGTATCTACGGCCACCGTATCTCGTGTTATTAATAATGATTTAAAATACAAAATGACCGAGGAAACAAAGCAGCGGGTACTTGATGCTATAACCACTTTACAGTACCAGGCGCAATCCAGGGTAACAAAACAAAAGATCTTATCCAACAATGTGGTAAAGAATAAAATCGGCTGCATTCTCAGTGTTACAAAAAAGAAATATAATGATCCTTACTTTATGGCCATTTTATCCGGAGTAGAAAACCAGCTGCACTCTAAGGGTTACGAAATATCCTTTGTTAAAACTGCTCCTGAGTTTGACGATAAATATTGTCTTGTCTCTACCTTCCAGGAACCAATCTCCGGTCTTATTCTTATGGATCCGCTGGAGGACGAAATTTATCGTTACATACGAAAAAATGTTCCCCATGTTGTAGGAATTGATACCAGCCGGACGGATATTGACAATGTTGGTTACGATCATCATTTGATTGCAACTATGGCCACACAGCATTTAATCAGCAAAGGACATACTAAGATAGGCTTTATCGGCGGAAATATAAAGACGAACGAACTCAAAGACAGCCAACGTTTTCAAGGCTTTTATTTAGCAATGCATGCCGCCGGGCTTGAATTACACGATGAATGGATCATTGATTGCGGCTGGGACGAAGATATTTGCGTCAGCAAGATTGATGCTTTATGTAAGTCGAATCATTATCCTACTGCTTTTTTTGCTGCAAGTGACCTTATGGCTATGGCAGCAATGAATAGTTTTTACAGCAATAATATATCGGTACCAAATGATGTGGCGGTGATCGGGATGTCAGATATTGAAATGTCGAAATATACCAATCCCCCATTAACGACAATTCATGTTCCTATGGAAGAAATCGGTATGGTTGCAGCTGATATGCTAATTTCAAGAATACAAGGCTACAGTCTGTTACCTCAAAAGATAATTCTGCCAACCTCTATGGTTATGAGAA
>JAEWMZ010000393.1 GCA_023392995.1 Bacillota bacterium | reverse complement strand
TCCTTTCACAATGGCTGAACAAACGATGAAATATCTAGATAATGCAGAAATGGTGGTCCATGATACCGGTGGACATATGTCAGAGGAATTAATGATGGATATGATGAATCGGATTATAGCTCGCTATCAATAATCTACAGCATAAAGCTATACTCTTGTCATCGTCAAGCCTACATAGAACATAATGTAAGTCAACTCCCTGTCATTCCTCCTCTTGACATATAGTTGTACAATTACATATTACACCGATTATATGTGTATTTATTACATTCAAACTTTGTAACACAAAAAGCCCCTGCTATCAAGCAAGGGCTAATTCTATGCGTTTTGTATCAAATTAGTATCAAACTGAATTTTCATCATGCAAACCCAAATAAAACAAGGGCTTAATCTAATGTATAAGGCATTAAAGCGATATGGACTGATATAAATTCATCATGCTCCATGTTACGCTGTGATGCCCTATGTTACTACGTTTTAAGAACCTCCACCTATCCGTAAATCTCCGTCTGGCACCATCTTTTAATTTGCAAAGCGTGTATAAGATCGTGTATAGGGTGTAATCTTAGTAACCTTCAGCTAACAACGAATCTTATTTTTAGTTTCACCTACACAGCCTTTGAATTTTCTGGTAAAGATTCATAATAATCGTTCTTTGCTTCTGTAATAGCGCTATCCCTCTCAAAAATCAGTTCTTTGCTATTTTGATCTCCTACATATATTCTTTGCAGATAATCCCTAGCATCAAAGTGATAGTAGAAAGTTTTTATTCCTTCTTCTTGCAAATCACACTGCATTTCAGCAATTAAGCCATTGCCAGATTTATAATATTTAACGTAAGCATAGTTGTCCAACTTAGAATTTTCTAACAAATTATATGGTGTAATTATCGGTGAGTACATCATATCATAAATCTTTTTGATATAATCAGACATAGCACATCCTCCTTTATTTATCAACATTATACACCCAAATATTAAGGCTGCATATAGTCAGATAATACTTTTTCAACAAATTCTTTAACCACCGGCAGTTTTATAAATGCATTATCATAATCAGAAGTTGTCCAAACGTCCCTAGCTTTACCAATTTCATTTTTAAGATATGTATTGAAATATAATGCAAGCATAGCTCCATTATTTTTTACTACTGTTTTTATCCATGAATATCTGCTATTGCTAAACAATCGACAATCACTTAATGTTTTGTCTAGTTGATCTATTTCATATTTTGTAATTAACTCTGGCACGATAACTTCTCTTATTTCAACATCTAAATTCTTTTTTCTACTTGAAAAATATAAATCTGGGCGCTTAATTGCCGCTGTATCCTTAGTTCTGGTTTGATTATAAATGGATAGAGCCTGTTCATAATCTATACTCAATAATTTTTGTAGCTTCTCAATATCTTTTTTCTGTTTTTGTTCCTCTTCCTTATGCCTCTTTATTAGCTCAGTATTTAAATAAGCATCTTCACTAAAAGAACCCTTGCCTATTTCGCTAACCACTCCAAGAGCAAGCTTCATATCGCCGCTACCATCAGTAGGTAAAGCAGTCCCTTCAGCGTCGTTCATATTATTTTCATTTTGTAGATGTTTAATGACCTCACTTTCCTGTATTTCAATTTTATATTTATTCCATAACTCGATTAAGTTCAAGTTCTTATGAGATATCACATCTGCAATGTTATCATCTAATTTTTCTACCTCATTATCAGGTATTGCACGAAGTACACGCCCAATAAATTGCTCGTAAGGTAATTCACTTTTAAAAGGTCTAAATATAGCAGCAATGCTTAAATATATATGATCATATCCTTCACCAAGCATTGCTACATTTATTATTACATCAATACGATGATTTTCAATGTTATTTTTAATTTTCTTTATTTCTTCAGGAGTTAGTTTACTATGTATTACCTCTGCTTTGTATCCTTTTTGTAAATAAATCTCTTTAATCTGTTCCGCATGGGATATGCTACATGCTACTGCTATTATTTTGTGTGGTACTTTCGATCCATCTCTCCTTTTGTTGTTTAACAAATTTATGCTCGAATCTACAACACGCTCTGAACACTCTCTAGAAAATGCTACTGATCTCTTAATCCAATCTTCATCCCTTAAGTCCAATTCTAGTATTTCTTCCAGCGTATATTTCTTAGATTCATCCTTATCCAAAGTAAGTAATAATTGCTCAGGTACATACTCAATGTTCCTCAATGACTTTACATAGCCAGCAGCCATTGCTTGGCTAAGCTTATATTTATAAACCAATTCACCCGCCAATTCTACTCCATCGGTCCTAATAGGTGTTCCTGTTAACTTAACAACTTTTGCTTCTTTAAAGTAGTTTACCGTAGCAATCCAGGTATTCGCTGCTGAATGATGTGCTTCATCAATAATAATCATGTCAAAGTAATTTTCATCCAAAAAATTCAGAGGTGAACTTTCAAGCCTTGCCTGCAGTTTATGAATATTCAATAAAACAACATTAGCCGAATCTAATATTTCTTTAGGTGTATTGCTTTCATATTCTACAAGTACAGGTGCTTCATTTGGATTCTTAAAGACATCTCGTTTATACCAAAAGCTTTCCGGGTTATCTGGATTAAGCGAATCCGCAACTGTATCTTTTATAGTAAGCTGTGGTGTTATTATCAAGACCTTTCCCTTGCATATATGATATGGCAACAATCCTATTAACCCTGTTTTCCCTACCCCTGTAGGCAAAATAACAATAGCATGTGTTTTTTTGTTTTTAACAGCAAAATGATCGTATACCATATAGTACCCTCTTATCTGCGGGTCACGAAGATTAGGATTGTCATATATATTTGGGTTAGCTGTTATAAAATAATTTTTTTCGTATTTGCTTAACATTAATACACCCCCACTATTTATCATTTTTAAAGAATTTGTAAAAATCTATTAATCCTACTAGCGCTGTTACAATTACTGAGGCTTTCGTCCATAACTGTTCTGGAAGTTTTATACTAAACACTATTAGAATTAATAGTATTATTAATAATATTATTATACTTGAATATTTTCTAACTGGTAAATATTCATCTTTATGTTCCTTATTATTTAACTTGTCACTTTCACTTAATTTAAGCACACAATTACATTCATCTATTCTTATCTTCAAGTTATTGTTATCAAAAAATTCTATGTCTCCTTTGAAATCTAAAACCGCTTTTAGCCCTATGTGAGTACTGGAGTAAAAATTATCAAGAATATTCCTAAAAGATGTTATTTGTTTTCTAAAAAACTCTTCACCTTTCATTTTATAAAATACTTTTCGTAGCAAGTACAAATACTCAATTCTTTCTTTTGTATTTTCACCACTAATTAATAATGTTTCCATCATTCTAATATATTTATCAATAGAATCAATACAACTTTGAACTATAACAACATATTGCATTTTTTTAGCAAAGCCATTAGGATACTTTTTATTAATATAATAAAAGTAGTCAAGAAATAGTATGTATAAATATATTTGTAAGGATATATGATATTTTCTTAATGGATTATAGAAAATTGTAAATATTGCCCATATAATATACGCCATGCCACCTATAGATAATACAGTGTTTACCCAGCTAAACTCATTACTCTTATAAATAAAATCATATATTGAATAGCACATACTAAAAATCAAAAAAATTATACCTGACCAAAGCCATTTAGTAAAATTACTACGTTTTTTTAATAGTTTGTCCTCGATATGAGGTGCTATAATTACATTATATAACGTTTCGCTGAACATAATCCTCCTGCACAAAAAGCACATTTCAATATGTCTATAATTTACATTACTATACTACTATAATTTCCCATACATTACAACACAAACTGCTTATTTCCTTCAAAAAACACCAGCATAATCATGTGCTGATGTTCTCATATATATTGTATAGACTATTCTAATAAACCTATGATTCCCAATCCTCCCCCATATCATTCTTCAAAATATCATAATCCGGGTGCGTATAAATTTTCTTGGTAGTATCTTCACTACAATGTCCAAGGATTGCAGAAACACTTAGTCCTGGAAGCCCCGGCAGGGGTAAGACGACTGCGATCCGCAACTGGGCTGCTGGCCTGAACCCTTCCCTTTACAAGGTTGTATACTCCAGCTTTTCCACCCTGACGCCGAACGATTTTTACCGGAACCTGGTATCCGAACTGGGAGCTCAGCCTGGGTTCCGTAAGCCGGACAACTTCCGGACCATCCAGGAAGAAATCTCCCGCCTTACGGTTGAAAAAAGAAAAACACCAGTCATCATCATTGATGAAGCGAACTACATTAATAATGCAATCCTGAATGACCTTAAGATCCTGTTCAACTTCGAAATAGATTCCAGGGACCGTGCCGCCGTTCTCCTTGCCGGGCTCCCGACGCTCAATTCTACCCTCCGGCTTGGGATCCATGAACCGCTCCGCCAGAGAATCGTCATGAACTATAACGTAGAAGGCTTATCCAAAGAGGAAGGCCGTCTGTACATTATCGAAAAACTCCGAGGTGCCGGCTGTAACCAGACCATCTTTGAGGAGAATTCCATTGAGGCGATTCTCAATGCTGCAGATGGGACACCCCGTATCATCAACAAGCTTTGCAATGCCAGTTTGCTGATTGGCGAAAGCAGCAAGGCGAACATCATCAACGTCGATATCATCATGCTGGCAGTCAATGACTGCGAACTGGGATAGGAGGAAACGGAATGAAGTTTGATTATACCTGCACTGGCCTGGCCGACATGAAACCGAAAACCTGGGAAGGACATGTCCGTTTCCTTGTCCAGTCCAATCCCTTTGAACTGGAAGTATCATCTAGGTACAGCAAGTTTCACATCATCTGTGGCAGGCATGCATATGGAAACTATATCTGTATCCCCAACTGGGGAATTGGAACGGAACTCTCCGGACTCTGCGACAGTTTTTGGAACCTTGAGAGACTGACAACCATTTATCCGGAACTGTCCATGGTTGACGCAATCAGTATCGTAGATGCACTTGCAGCAATCAATGATTATGTATCATTTTAGGAAGAAGCAGGGAAACCTGCTTTTTTCTTTTGAATCATTTATTTTGCATCAAATCTTTCAATTCCGAATAATACGCAGAAACTGTATCGGATAAAGTGACGATCTAGGATATACAGAACCGAATTCAGGTTAAAATAAAGTGCTGATTGCAGTATCTTCTAATTCGCCGAACAACATTTAGGTCATAATATAAAAGTGAAGATGCATGATTCTTACGTGCCCTATCATCATTTTTCCTAAATTTCCATATAATGGTACTATGATTTAGGACAGTAAAATGATTAATTTTAAGTTGGGTCACCAATACTGAAATTGAGGTGAAATAACTTGAGAAAGACACATTCTACTGAATTTAAATCAAAACTGGTACTGGAAGTTCTTCGCGGTGAACATACACTTGCAGAGATTGCTTCCGAAAATAATCTCCATCCTAATATGCTGACTAGATGGAAGACAGATGCTATCAATCACTTTGGACTGCTCTTTGAAAAACCTGCTAAAGTGGATAGTCTGGTCAAAGAAAAGGAGGCTGAGATTGATGAACTTTATAAACAAATCGGGAAACTCTCTGCACAAGTAGAGTGGCTCAAAAAAAAATCTGGCCTTACAGTTTGACTTACGTAAGCGACGGGCTATGGTAGATTATTCATGCAAAGAATATCCTTTATCCGTACAGGCTGAACTGTTATCTCTTCATCGAAGTGGCCTTTACTACAAACCGGTAGTTCCTTCGGAACAGGATTGCCAGCTTCGGCGGTTGATTGACCAGATTTATATGCAGCACCCAGAGTTCGGACATCGCCGCATTGCAGCCTGTTTGAATCATTGGTACCAGATACCGGTTGACCGGAGAACGGTTCTACGCCACATGCAGGATATGGGAATTCAGGCGATTTATCCACGACAGAATACCAGTAAGGCAAATCCAGAAAATAAAGTATATCCTTATCTACTAAAAAATATAGAAATAGACCATCCTAATCATGTTTGGAGTATTGATATTACGTATATTCCATTGAGAAAGTCATGGATGTATCTGGTTGCTATATTAGACTGGTATTCCCGCTATGTAGTGGATTGGATGCTGGATGATACCCTGGATATACACTTTGTGTTAGCAACCTGCAAAAGAGCCCTAAAAGAAGCATATCCCGAAATCATGAATAGTGATCAGGGCAGTCACTTTACTAGTCCAAAATACATCAGTCTGTTTCTAGAAAGTGGGAGCCGGATTAGTATGGATCACCGCGGCAGAGCATTTGACAACATCTTCATTGAACGGCTATGGAGGAGTCTAAAATACGAAAATATTTACCAAAGGGATTACGGGTCACCCCGGGAGGCGCACCGTGGAATTACAGAGTATTTTCAATTTTACAATACCCAGCGTCCACATCAAAGCCTAGACTATCTGGTACCTGCCCAGTTGTATTTTAACAAATGATTCCTTCCCTTTATCATAGGATACTTATAGATAAAGCTTATTTCAAGGATGCAAAGCACCACCTGCGGTGGCAAGTCCTTGACATAATCTTTATCCATAAGTAATGGATAATTAAGGGAAAGGAAGGGTGTAAGCTCTTCCAGCTTACCGAACTAGCGTTCTCTGACCTAACTAAAATATTTTGTAAAAGTGTCTTGACATCATGTACCACTTTACCATTCTGTACAAAAAGTAATCATTCCACCTATAATAGCACCTATAAAAGCACATATTATATTAACAATATTGTCAGGACTCATATAAACTTTTCTCCTTTGAATACATCCTATAACCTATCTTATCTTTTGTAATTTTCTTCTTACATCAGCAGGATTATCATTGTTTTTACAGTTGTCAACAATTTTATTTCCAACGCTTTTTCATTACCTAATAGGTAATCTGTTACTAAATTATAGAATACTTCTGTACTAATACAAAATTTTTTCTGTTACACTTATAACCTGATCTGCATACTTGCTCATTTTATGTCCTCCATTATGTATATTAATATACATAATGGTGCCGGATATCCAGAATAAAACAAGCCATTTAATAATCGACAATCTATTATATCATTTCATAGTATCTATCAATTAATAACACAATATATGTACCTGCCAAATTAATAGCAAAAGAGGCATAGCTTCTTTTTACTTCCACTATTTCTAGTCCATCCCCATGTCCTGATACTTTATTTCTTACGGTAGGAAGACCAGAGCTAAGAATATTAGTAACTTTACTTAAACTATCAGCCATAAAGGAATCAAACAATCCTTTTTCTTTTAATAAATTTAATAATGCACTAGCCGTACATCTATCTTTATCATATTCAACCCCTAATTTGTCAAGGATAGATTTCATTGTACTTTCATAAGCTTTACATGCCTCAATAATGGTATGTTCATAATCATGTTCTGTATATTTTACAATAGCATTCTCAAATTCTTTTAATGCTCCATTAAATTCTTCATTCTTTAATAAAGTCAAAGGTTTACAAACTGCTTCAATGTGTAAAAAATCTGATTGTTTAGTAACAATAATATCATTTACAAGCTCATAACCTAGATTATTATGTTCTAACATTTCATTTAATAAATCTATAAATGATATCTTTAATAACTGTAGATTACATTTTTGATAATCTACACTTTCTAGAATTTCTATATTCAAATTAGCAATGCATATATCTATGAAGTCTAATATGTCTGGCATCATATAATCGTCAATAAGTTTTCTTAAATCTTGCTTACAATTATTTATGCTGTAAGAACTACCACTGCATAAATGGCTTTCCGTCCATGTTGAAATATATAATCCTTTCGTCTCACAGAAATCTTCTATAGATTTAATAATAAATTTGTTATAATTACTACCTACAAACTTACCAAAGAAAATGTTAAATGAATTTCTTATTCTTTCATTAACCATCTCATAAAAATATGGTTCTACCTCATCGGTATCCTTTATCCTTTGTGAATATATGTTCTTATGTATCATAAGTTCATCCCTCTCGTATTGTATTATTACTTATTTTACCATGTCATACAATTAATGTATAGGTACATACAAATCATTAAAATGATTTCTACCCTTTTACTGAACAATACACAACTTTATATGCAACTTAGATATCACAAGACGACACCGGATGAATTTCAAATCCCTATATATCCCCTCTCGAGACACCCTATGGCACTTGATGAAACACCATGAAACCTCAAATGCATAGCCTCCCCATAAGTATTTCAAAATCCAAAAAAGCCACTACACAACCGGAGTCATGTAATGGCTATTTTCATTTCCGTATTCAAAGTGTGTACAAAGTGTGTACTACGACTTTTTCACCCTCTGAAACCCTAGTAAAACAAGGGCTTAATCCACTGTGTAAGGCATTAACGCGATGTGTCTTGCTCTCTTAACAGATACAGTTAACGCTCTCTGATGCTTAGCGCAGTTTCCGGTAATTCTTCTAGGAAGAATT
>JAEWMZ010000392.1 GCA_023392995.1 Bacillota bacterium | reverse complement strand
GGACACGCCAAAAAGCGAATTAGAAAAAGAGGCTAACTCCTATGATTTAATAGAGGGGAATACAGCCAGCAATAACAAAAGTAAAGGTATTTCACCGATCAGTGGTACCTTTATCTCACCTTACACCTATATTAATTGGTCTGATCATGATTGGAACGAGGAAATATCACAGTGGAAAGAACTTGGAATTGAATATGTAATCCTGGGCGATACTGTTCAGAAAACCAATGGAGTATGGAATAGTTATTACCCTTCCAGTTTAACTGCTAATATGTATTATGATGCACTAACCCCTTTGTTTCAAAGATGCAGCACCGCGGGCATAAAGGTCTTTATTGGAATGGGAATGGATTCCGATTGGTGGAATTTAAATCTTTCAAATCCTGAGGACGGAAATAAATTCATAAGCTTTTGTAATAAGGTTTTACCTTTTATTGATGAAATGTATCAAAGGTACTATTTAAATTACGAAGATACCTTTTGTGGATTCTACTTCGTACCAGAAATGGCAAATCCAAGCTATTTTGATGATATTTCGAGCAGAGGAATTTCAGTGAATTTTCTTTCCAGCGGATTGAATTTGCTGATTGATAAAATAAATGCATTAAATCCTAATATGAAAATTTTACTTTCACCCTATCTTAATGTTAGGGAGGAAGACTCCTGGACAACGAAATCCTCAAGTAATATACAAGCATTTTGGAATGAGTTATTAACCTCAACCAATTTTAGGGATGGGGATATCTTATGTCCGCAAGATAGTGTCGGAGCAAAAGGGATGCCCCTGGATAAGCTCTTAGAATATACCTTGGCATATAAAAGAGCGATAAGGGATTCAGGAAAACAAATCAAGTTATGGAGTAATACGGAACTCTTTCAAGCACCCGACAAGCCGGAATTTGCGAATAAACCGGATGGTGTTGAATATACCGGAACTGCATCGATAGATAGGATCATAAAGCAGATCAATACCGTTGCACCTTGTGTTGAAAGAATCGTAGTATTTACATATTCTAATTATATGAGTAAGTTAAATGTAGTGAGTGGATTCATAGATTCTTATACTGATTACTTAACAAAAGGAATGATAGATAAGGAAAAGCCGAAAGCTCCTAATAAGTTTAAAACTAGTTTCATTAATATTTCGGGTATAAATTATTTGGAAGTATCATTTTCCGGTATGTATGATAATTACGGAATCTCAAGAATAAACGTATATAAAAATGGAACGTTCTTTACGTATCGGGTATCTTCCAGAGCAGATGAAAATGCAAATATTCTACCAATGGCACCTCACAGCTTTTTTGACAAGGAATTTAATTTGTCAAGTGATAGTGCGACTTATGAAATAGAAGTTGTAGATTGCTCAGGCAATGTGTCTGATAAGTTTCAATTTACAATCAATCATAATGAGATACCAAATGGTGTAGAACTTGATCCTTACTATTATGGCCCAAAGATTAAAGAAGCACCAAATGGAGGAACGCTATATGTTGATACGAGTGGTGATGTGGTACCAGTTCCGATGGGTTTTGAAGTTTCAAGTGTAGACACTGAGAATATTGTTTCTAAGGGACTGGTTATTAAAGACTTATATGGAAATGAATTTGTGTGGATTCCAGTTAATATAGATCAATATAAAAATTATTATAGGGATTTAAATAGACCAGTTGTAGATGAATCTCTTCCCAATGGAGTAACTTCAGAAACAGATCAAATTGAAAAATATAAAGGATTTTACATTGGAAGATATGAAGCTAGATATGACTATAATAATGGAGACTCTAGAGTTGCCATGAAAAAGAGCTTCAATGCTACAGCGACGGATGGGGTATTTACAGGAAACGTGAATTATGACGGATACTTATGGAATTATATATTATCAAATGAAGCTAAGAACTATGCTGAAGAAATGTCAGATAAATATAATTATGATGCTTCCGTAAAAACAGGATTACCAACCGGAAAGCAATGGGATTCTACTTTAAAATGGATTGGTGATGAAAAAGTGGGCACATCCGCCACATGGGGGAATTATAAAGGCTCTTTATTTCCTGCCAATACTCAGAATGATGAATCCGGTGTTTTGAAGGCATCTGGGTCTAATGAAAATTGGACAATGAACCATATTTATGATTTAGCCGGAAACTTATCTGAATGGATTAATGAGACGTATCATAATGAATATACGATTCATGATACAAACTATAATGATGATAATGCTGTTCTAACATTTTATTGGCCGAATTCCACTTATTACTATTCAACCATTGGATTTAGAGTGAGTTTATTTATTGAGTAAAAAAATTTATAGTATAGCATTTTTATGTTTAAGGTTTGTGATATCAATTTTAAAATTATATAGTGGCGAAATCGGATAATAGCCTGGAGTCTCGTTTCAAGTATTATTAAGCTTAAAAATATCAATGAAATCATTCTTCAACAAATACAGCATGGTCGCCACTATGATATTGCCAAGGAAGACGAAAATTATATTCACTTCCAGAAATACATGCAGAGCATAGCGACTTATTAATGGACCTTTTATTACCTATGCTTATTTTAAGTTTCGATGTGAATGACAAATACATTGATTTTAAGTAATCATACAATGTATAATATTACCATGCATTTGATTTACAATTGATTCCAAGGACGAACTACATATAATATTAAGTATGAAAAATCGGAGGACAAAATGAAGATACAAGATGTTCCATTCTGTACAATTGATTGGGCAAAGATTGAGCCAACTACGCATAAGGGTATTCAAGGAGAAGCATATTGGCGTACTTTTGAAATGGGAAACATTCGGGTTCGTATGGTTGAATACTCGGCTGGATATTTAGCTGACCATTGGTGTAGTAAAGGTCATGTAGTGTTAGTACTACAAGGTACGTTTATCACCGAACTTTCAGACGGCAGGAAAATCACTATGTCTGAAGGAATGAGTTATCAAGTTGCTGATGATACGAACCCACATCGTTCATATTCTGAAAATGGTGTTACACTTTTTATAGTTGATTAACATTGGAAAATAAGCATTATTTTAGAAAGTTGTAATAAGTAACCATCTATTTCTAACTACATTTTTGGCATTTATGTTCAAAATGCAAAAAAAGGGTCTCAACACTTTTCTTCAAAGCGCTGAAACCCTTGATTTTATATAGTGCCGTCGAGGGGACTTGAAGCCCTACTCAGAAACCTGGACTAGATCCCTAGTTTCGTGAGGTCGTTTTTTGGCTTTATATTGCTTTTATATTAGCCTTATTTTATGCGGTTTACTGGGGTTTTTTTAGTTATTCATATTTCTATTGTTTTTTATCTTAGTTGCATTCCAGATACACTCCATAAATCATTCTTCCTCAGGATCGGATAATGCACGAAGCATGAGCTCTTCCATCATCTCATAATCCAATACAAATGATTTTGCGCTTGCCTCCAACATTTCTTCACTACTGATTTTCATAAAATCTAATTGATAGCCCAGAGATGCTGCGAGATGTTCAACAAACATTCTTTGTGCTCTGCCATTACCTTCCCTAAATGGATGAATGGAATTGATTTCAGCAAGATAATATGCAAGTCTTCTTGCTATTTCGCTTTTTTCATTGCAGTCTTTTAAATAGTTCTCATGTTGCATTTTCTTAAATATATCATCCATCTGATCCTTAATAAATTCACATAAACAAAATTGATTTCCCTTTGATATATTGACCGTTCTTATTTTTCCCGCCCATTCATAAATATCACCGAACAGGAAATAATGAATTTTCTTTAAATGTTCAAAATCAAAGTTTCCCTCAATTCTAATAAGGATGGCTTGGGCTGTTCGAAGAGAAGTAATTTCCCGTTCCGCAGACTTTAATTCATCTGCATTCCGGATATTTAATTTATTCTTTAATACAAAGGAATTCGGATAGCAATAGTAGCTATCCTGTTCATACTCATAATAGTACTCACCCTTCATGGATTATACCGCCTGTTTATGCATATATTTACGAATCAGCTCATTAATTGCATCCTGAAAATCGACTTTTCCCTCAATGCATTCCTGCATCCTTTTTTTATCAGATTCTAAAAGTGGCATATCTTCCATGCTCATTGTTGCATTAACATTTTCAATAATACGCTCTGTTTTACTCATATATGCACCTACTTTCTTCTCTTTCTACATACTAATTTATTATATGATGTTGGGGTCTAAACTAAGTTTAGATTAATCCCATTATTCTTTAGCACCTTGAAAAATTTATATTTTGTAGAAACAGTGGATGGTTTTATCTGTATTGGGTATCCACACAACCCTATTCCTT
>JAEWMZ010000386.1 GCA_023392995.1 Bacillota bacterium | reverse complement strand
AAGGAATAGGGTTGTGTGGATACCCAATACAGATAAAACCATCCACTGTTTCTACAAAATATAAATTTTTCAAGGTGCTAAAGAATAATGGGATTAATCTAAACTTAGTTTAGACCCCAACATCATTTAATATATTTAATATATTTCTTGTACTCATAAAATTAGGATTCACTATCATGAATGCAAGGCAGATAATAATCAGCAGCACCCAGGCTAATTTATTCTTTAAAAAATTATCAATATCAATAAACTTTCTTTTCATCTTCTCTCTCTCCTTATATTCCTGAGGCTAGTTCCAGTACAGCGTTCTGACTAAATTGACTTTTGTCCAGCTCGCCCGTTATTCTTCCCTGATGCAGCACCATGATCCGGTCACTCATTCCCAGGAGCTCTTCCATCTCACTGGAAATCATAATAATACTGATTCCCTGCTCAATTAATGAGTTCATCAGCTTATATATTTCCTGTTTTGCCCCAACATCAATACCACGGGTTGGCTCATCAAATATAATAATATCTGTCTTTGCCGCCAATACCTTCGCCAATACCACCTTTTGCTGATTACCTCCGGATAGATTTCTTACAAGCTGTTTTAGAGAAGGTGTCTTAATTCGTAGGATATCCGAGTACTTCCCCGCCAGCTTGTCACAATCCGCCTGTTTTACAACCCCGAATTTACTAATTTGGGTAAGACTCATAATGCTTATATTCCAGTCAATTGGAAATTCCAAAAATGCCCCTTCATTCTTTCGGTCTTCCGGTATTAAACCAATACCTAAGCTGATTGCATGACTTGGAGACTTTATATCAACAGTGCTTCCTTTTACTACTACTTCTCCTGCTTGTATTCGTTCTGATCCAAAAATCATTTTAGCAAGTTCGGTGCGCCCTGCTCCTACCAGACCTGCTAATCCAAGTATTTCACCCTTTTTCAAAGTTAAATCAATTTCAAAATCACCATTGCCGGTTACCTTCTTCAATTCCAAAACCGGTTCACCTATCTGCACATTTCTAGCAGGAAACGACTCATTTAATTCCCGGCCAACCATCATTGTGATCAATTGCTTCCGGTTGATATCCTTAACATAGCAGGTATCTATGTACTTACCATCTCTCATTACTGACACGCGATCGGCAATTTCAAAGATCTCATCCATCCGGTGACTGATATAAATAATCGTAACTCCTTCATTTTTCAGCTTTCTTACTATTTTAAACATTTGTTCTACTTCTGATACTGCAATTGCTGCACTAGGCTCATCCATAATCAGAACCTTGCAATCCTTAACGATTGCTTTTGCTATCTCTACCAGCTGCTGCTGTGCGGTTGTCAAAGATGCTACCATCTCCTTTGCCGGAATCGTTACATTAAGCTGTCCGAAGATTTCCTCCGTTCTGCGGGTCATTTCATCAAAATTAACTTTTATTTTTCCCCCGATTTTATCACCCATGAAAATATTTTCAGCTACGCTCATACTGGGAATCAGATTAAATTCCTGGTAAATAACTCCTATCCCATTATCGCGGCTGATTGCAGGTGTCATATGTCTGAATTCAGTGCCGTTCATAATAATCGTTCCATTATCCGCGCTTATTGCACCTGCTATCGTTTTTATTAATGTGGATTTTCCGGCTCCATTTTCTCCCATGATGGCATGAACCTCACCTTTTTGAAAGCTCATAGATACATTATCCAGAGCAACAACACCGGGATATGCCTTTGTTATCTCTCTTAATTCCAAAATTTTGCTCATTCTCTACCTCTTATAGGACAGAGCGCAGGAGGCGTTCCACCACTGCGCCCTTTGACTTATTGGTTTTATTGATAGTCTGCTTTACTGATAATCTGACACATTATCAATTGTGATATTAATAGTAGGCTTAAAATAAATATTACCCCATTCTCCGCTGTCTGCAACTACTTCACCAGTGAGAAGCTGCCAGATAGGTTTTGCCAGATTTAGATCTCCCAATAAAATTGTTCCGCGAACCGGATCCTTCGGATCTGCAATCGCTTCAATTGTTGCCTCGCTATAGTCAATCGCAAAAATACCAATTTCATCAGCATTTATCTCACTCGTTCTTTTTACTACCTCGCTCACTGCGCGGGCAGCCTCATCATTATAACAGATCACTACCTTTGTATCCGGCTCCTGCATAAACATAGCATCTGCGAATTCCTGAGATTTTGCTGCAAAGGCTGTTTGACCAACCAAATCATATACAATATCGGATACCTTCACCTTTGGATTAATATCTCCAATGGCATACATACCATTGGTTCTGTCCACACCGGTTGTATTCGCGGTATATCCAATAATTGAAACACTGATGCTTCTATCTGCAGCATCAGGATACGTTTTATCAATCCAGTCTGATGCCATCTGCGCAACAGCCTTTCCAACCTCAGGCTGATTCACGCCAAGCTGCGCATCTGTTGCTTCCGGATCTGTTACAAAAGTACCTGCTGTAATAACATAGACACCTGCTTCTTTTGCTCTTTTAAGTACATCAACTACGGAATCAGGATCAATTGGGTATACAATGATCGCTCCAACACCTTCCGTCATTAAATTCTCAATCTGCTGAACCTGAGTTGCCGCATTGTTTTCAGCGGATACCGTTTTTACAGTAATACCGTTTCCAGCGAAATAGGTCTCGATTTCATTTGCCAGTGTATCAAAATATTCATTTCCAAGACTTCCCAAGCTTAAGCCCACTGTTTTCACACCCTCAATATGATTGACAGCGCCCTTAGATGTCTCCACAGGAGCCTTTGTCGTCTCTGCTGTCTGGTTCTCGGTTCCAGCATCCTCTGCCTTCGGTGTTACCTTTGTTTCATTTTCGCTCCTCTGACTGCATCCCCAAAGGCTAACGGCCATTGTAAGTGCAAGTGTTAATCCTAATAATTTTTTTAACATAACTCTTCCTCCTTCATTTAGTATCCTTATTATAATTGTTGCATCTAGTTTCTCCTAGGAGACAAACTTATACTAAGGTGGGGTTATTTTACCTCTTTGATAAAAAAATACAGCATATTTTTGTGCAAGTTGCACAAACATTATGCTGCTTTAATAAAACAACTCCTTATTCTTCGTCAAGCTTAGAAGTTCATCTCCCAAGACTTCGTAATCTTCATAATCAAATACCTTTATCAGTTGAAAGCTATGATTGCAAAAAATCTGATTACAGCACAGAGCCAAATCTTCTGGTGTTTTTGATAATATCATAATACAGATTCCCCGCTTCTCTAAAAGCTCTATGCACTGATTCAGACAGATTGTATCCTGAAGACCCAGGCCAATATAAGGGTTTTCCATAATTACAATAGAGGGAGTATAATAAATCCAGCGAAATACAGTCAATATTTTTTTCTGAACGCTGGTTAACTCCTCCACACAGGTGATTTCTCTCTCTATCTTGAAAACATCCATAAACTCTTGATAGATATACTCGATCAAATCCGAATTAACCATTCCAAACCTGGCAGCTAATTTTTTACTGGAGGGCAGAATTAAATTATCTCGAATCGATCCGGGCAGTAATTGCTTATTGGTGTATTCATTAATAACTACCTTTCTTCGATTCATTCCCGCTATCTTCTTAATAAATTCTTCTACTTTTGGATTAGCAGCATTTCTTTCGCCCCACTTACTAAGATAATCCGTCAAATCACTATTGGAATCCCAGGATAAATCATAAAAACCCCATATATTCCTATGATTAGGAGGAAACTCTAAACTCATACCATTTTTTTCTTTTATCTTAAATCTGATTTCATCTGCCTGATTGATAAAATTCCTTTCTGAGCAATCCCATTCCTTTGCATCTGTTCCATTGATCAGGAAGATAATTTTTGTAACAATATTCAGTATATTATTATTATCATCTCCAATGATTAAAAAGCTTAACCCCTGCTGTTTTAAATTCTCAATAATCCGGCTTAACCGAAGATAATCTAAAATACTGTAGTCACTCCTGATACAATCCACTACAATCAGCTTCACATTAAAGGAAATTGCCTTTGCTATGCAAAGCATTTGCTTTTCAAATGGGGATAGGGTATAGACCTTATCATTCGGGTCGCAGGCTAAGTCCACCTGCTGTAAGAGTCTCTTTGTCTGTTCCCAAACTAACTTTTCTCTATATCTTGCCAGCCATTTTGCCTTTGGCCTGACAGCAAATATATTCTCTGACAGTGACATATGATCCACCAATCTTCTCTCATTGTCAATACAAACTACCCCATTCTTATATATATCATTCCCTTGAAAGTTATCAATCACTTCTCCCTTCATCCGTATATCTCCTGAATACCCAATATTACCTGACAACAATTCTTTCACCGTCTTTTTACCACTTCCATATTTACCGGTCAGATATACAACCTCTCCTTTAAATATTGTAAGATTAAAGTCCTTCAAGGTAGTTAATTCGCTATCCCAGGTATAGATACTTCTTAAGCTCAATACTTCTTCTCTCATTGATATCTCCGCGTTATATTATATTGGATTCATTTGATACTTCTCTTTCTCACCTTCGGTAACTGCCGGTAATACTAACCCAATATCCGTCCCCCAATTTGGCAGACTGTGAACTCTCATCCCGTACTCATTTCCAAAGCAAAGCCGAATTCGGTTATTCACGTTTAATAATGCCAGCCCATTATGGTGATTCACAGTCTGCTCCTGTAATTGTGCTATGACCGCAGGCAGCTGCAGTCTATCATTTAAAGCCGTGACGATATCCTGTGTCATCCCGGTTCCATTATCACTTATTCTAATATGCAGCCGCTTTTCAGACAAAATAATACTAATGCTTATTAATCCCCCCTCAATGCATTGCTTCAAGCCATGTTCAATTGCATTCTCAACTAAGGGCTGTAACGTCATCTTCGGCATATAGCAATGATAAGCGTCCCTATCCTCACAAGAAATTTCCAAATCAAAACGGTCAGAAAACCGGAACTTCTGAATAAAAAAGTAATCCTTTACATTGTTCAGCTCCTCCTGTACTTTTACCAAATCGTTGCTTTTGCTGATACAATAGCGAAAGAACCTGGATAAATGCTCTGTCATAGAAGCAATCTCCATCTGATCATTTAATACGGCTTCCCCACGGATGGATTCCAGTGTGTTGTATAAGAAATGTGGATTAATCTGACTTTGCAGCATAGCGTACTGCATTTTTTTTAAGCTTAATTCACTGCTGTATTTTTTACCGACAGCTTCCGATAACTGTATTAATATTTTACGTATCTGATAAGGAATTTCCTCGGACCATTTATTTTGATTGAAATACTGATCCAACGACTCTACCTCTAACCAATATAATAGCCTGTGCAGCTTTTTCTGTTGTTTAAAATATTGTATGGCGAAGACCGCTTCCACCAACACAACAACAATGAAAAATATCTCTTTACCAGCTATAAAGCCAATAACCTCAATTGCCAGTATAAGAATAAACAGCGCTATCTTCAGCATCCACTCGAATTTTTTCATCATAATTTTCTCCACGTTAACTAGGGTGTGTCTGAAAACTGCTTGTACCGTGCATATTGTGGTACGCAAAGCTCATTTTTGGGTGCGCAGTGGATCTACGTTCCTAAAATTGCATCACAGGATATCGCAGAGTGAGGCATTCAGCGCGGTAGTAACAGTTCAGGTACTCCCTAAAAAGAATATAATTTTCTGTATTCCGTTGGTGTTATCCCTGTCTGCCGTTTGAACAACTTCGTAAAATGCTTGTCATCGTTATAGCCTACCATCGATGCAATTACTGCAATGTTATGATTTGTATTAATCAATAGCTCTTTACTATGCTCAATTCTTACTTCAATTAAATAGTCCACAAAGTTTTGGCTGGTATGCTCCTTAAATAATCTACTAAGATATACGGTACTCACTCCTGCCAGCTTTGCTGCGGATTCTAAGGTGGCCTCTCTGTAATTTTGATTCATATGCTGCTTTGCTGTTCGGATTGGAACGCTTTCCAGCTGTTCTCTTTCCATCAAAATCTCATCAATACCCAAGATAGCATTGTTAAAATAAATCTCCAATAGATGCTCCAGGTTTCTGGCAGTACAAACACCGCTCCTGCAACGGCTGACCACGCCTATTATCTGCTCTTTATCGGGGAACGCTTCCTTTAATGTATTCATTAATTCCTGAAACAGCTGAAGCATTATTTGCGGATTTCCATAACGATAGTGAATACAATTCGACCATAGTTCCTCTTGAATTTCTTTTATTTTCTCCTTATCTAATGCTAAAACTGCCTGTTTATGCTTTTTTTTAAGCTCTAAAGGATAAACCTTATCAATTGGAAACTCTTTCAGCTGTATGCTTTCCGCTTCTATCACACCGTCTCCAAAGTCAATTAACCGTGCATTATTAGCTAATACAGCACTTTCAACAGCCTTACGGATGCTTCCAAATTCTATTTCGATCGGCACGCCGCAACCAATGGTTAATTTAAAATCCCCATAAATTTCACTTAAATTTTTTAATTCATAAAATAACTTCATAACCTGTTCTTTCATTAGATTACGCTTTCCATATTGGTAATTCAGCAAAAAAAACATACCTCTTCCGCTTTTGTCCAGATGATAAAATACATTACTATGCTTGATGTATTCTCCTGCGATCTGTTTTGCCTTTTGCCCAAATAAGCTTTCCTCTGTATGCAGGCTGGGCTGATTTGTGGTAATGCACATAATTTGTATTGTAGAATTAACAAGCTCCATGCCGTATTCCTTCTTCATATCCTCTGCATTCACGGTTATTCTGGAATTTGATTCGAGCATCTTTTCCCAGAACACCTCCATTTTACTATTTATTTGGGTTATTTCAATCTGATTCAAATATTCTTCACGATCTATATTATTTCTCTTTTCTAAAATAATGGAGCTAACCTTAGTCAAGGTATCCTTTAGCTGATCTTGACTCAGAGGCTTTAAAAGATAATCCGCCACACCATATTGTAATGCCTTATGTGCATATTCAAAATGTCTGTAACCGCTAATAATAATAAATATGCTGTTGATTTCTGCTTCACGTGATTTCTGTACCAATTCCAATCCATCATATATGGGCATTTGAATATCTGTTACAACAATATCGGGGTGATGTCGTTCAATGGCATCCCATGCCATTTTTCCATCCGTACATATTTCCATCACTTCGATTCCCAGTTCATCCCAATTTCCCAGTTTAAGAATAAGCTGGCAAATTTTTTTCTCATCATCCGCGATAATAGCTGTTATTTTATTACTACCTGATCTTTCCAAATTTGTACACTCCTAACAAAACCAATCTCCATTAACTGCTTAATTTTAGCACATGTTCCAGCTTAATTCCACTGGGAACCCCATAAAATCTTTTTTAACCTCTGCTTGCTTTTGCTCCTCTTCTCTTCCCCTTCTCTACATTTCATTCATTTAGAGTTCTTTTGCAAACACATAAAAAGCACAAGCAATAATAAGAGCTATCAAAAAAGATATTTCTATTATTTCCTGTGCTTATTATGTCCCATTAACGATAATTCCTTTGCTCCTGTCATAGCTACAAAAATATTTTGTAATATTTTTTTGTATCCTAATTGGCTTTCTTTAGAAAATCAAACTGTGACATATAGAGCTGATAATATTCTCCCCCGAGAGCCAGTAATTCTTCATGACTGCCCTTTTCCAGAATTCCTCCCTTATCTATATACATAATACAATCTGCATTCTTAATCGTAGATAACCGGTGTGCGATAATAAAGGAGGTTCTTCCTTCCAGCAGCCTGCTCAAGCCCTTTTGCAACAGGAGTTCTGTTTCCGTATCAATACTGGAGGTCGCCTCATCCAGAATCAGGATCTTAGGATCTGCCAGCAAGGCTCTGGCAAAGGAGATCAGCTGCCGCTGTCCGGCGGAAAGACGGCTGCCCCGTTCATTTACCTCCGTATCGTAACCCTGCTCCATCTCCATAATGAAATCATGAGCGCATACTGTTTTGGCGGCGTTAATCACCTGCTCATCCGTAGCCTCTCGATTGCCATATCGGATATTATCCATAATTGTACCGGCGAAGATAAAGCTGTCCTGCATCATAATTCCCATCTGTGTTCGCAGCGATCGAATTGTGACCGTAGAGATATCCACCCCGTCAATCAGCACCTGGCCGGAGTCCACATTGTAGAACCGGCAGATCAAATTCACAATCGTTGACTTACCGGCACCCGTAGGTCCAACAATAGCATAGGTTTCACCCTGCTTCACCCGAAAGCTGATGCGGTTAAGAATACGGTGCCCCTCTTCATAGCTAAAGCAAACCTTCCTAAATTCCACCTCACCGTTAATCAGCGGCATATCCACCGCATCCTTCGCATCCTTGACTAACACCGGTTCATCAATGGTTTCAGAGATACGCTCCAGATAAGAAATCGCTGTCAGCAGAGAGTTATAAAAGCCTGCCAGGGTATTAATTGGTGCCCAGAACCGTCCTATGTAGGCTGTAAATGCAATCAGTACTCCTACCGTCAAAGTAGCCTTTGGTGCCAGAATCCAGCCAATACCCAGTACATAGATAAAAGATGTGGTGGCCACGGATATTAAATCCACGCTGGGTCCCATGATAAAGTTAAACTTCACCGCCTTCATCCAGGACTTTCGGTAGCCCTTGCTCAAATGATTAAAGATCCCCGTATTTTCCTCCTCACGCACAAAGGACTGGGTGACCCGGATTCCGTTCATGCTCTCTGCAATATAAGCATTCAGATTGGATTGCTTGTTGGACTGAATCTGCCAGGCTCTGCGTTGTTTTTTCTTAATCAGCACAATCACACCCGCCAGCAAAGGAAGACCGCACAGGCATACCAGGGTCAACCTGGTATCGCAGATTAACATAAATAGGATAATAAAGAATAGATTACACAAATCTGTAATGGTATTTACAATACCATTGCTGAGCAGATCACTGAGGCTGTTCACATAATTAACTACTCTTACCTGAATCTTACCATGAGGCCGGTCATCATAGTAGGAAAAGGGCAGATCCTGCAAATGACCAAAAATATCCGAGCGGATCGTATGGATAATATCCTGTCCGATGCTGCTCATAATTTTAATTCGAATCCCCAAACTGACGGCAGAGAATATTGCCACCAATAAGGTCAGCCCGCTTACCAGCAGAATTTTGCCCATATCCTTGTTTGGAATATAGTAATCCATAATTCTTTGAAAGAAGAGGGGGATCAGCATGGTGGCCGCAGAGGCCATCAACATCAGCAGAATAACACCGGTCATTTTCTTCTTGTAGGGGGCAATATAGCCGGCAAGACGCCTAAGCTGGTTCACATCAAAGCTGTCCTCCAGAATTTCATCCATATCATAACGGTTGCGTGCCATGCTTCATCTCTCCTTTCCAGTCAAAGCTGTGCTGTCTTTGCTCTTCGTTCTTCAGCAGCTCATAGGGAATCTCTCCGTACTGATTGCAGAATGCCTTGGCATAGTAACCTCCCGCAGCTACAAGTGCTTCATGAGTGCCTTGTTCGATAATTCTTCCATTATTCATAACCAGAATCAAATCCGCATCCTTAATGGAGGAAATACGATAGGCAATAATAAACTTGGTACAATTTTTCTGAATCGTCTTAAGTTGATTTTGTATATAGCTTTCCGTCTCCATATCCACCGCCGAGGTGGTATCATCAAGGATCAGAATGGAAGGATCCTTTAGTAATGCCCTCGCTAAAGAAATACGCTGCTTCTGTCCCCCGGACAAACCTACACCACGCTCACCCACGATGGTATCATAGCCCTCGGGCATATTCATAATAAAATGATTGGCATCTGCCATAATAGCAGCCTTCTTTACCTCTTCAAAGGTACAGTTTGGCCGGCCATAGGCAATATTACCTTCAATCGTGTCGGAGAACAGGAATACATCCTGCATGGCCATGCCGATACTATCACGCATATTGTAAAGGTCATAGTCCTTAACATTAACACCATCCAGCAGTACCTCGCCGGAGGTGGTATCATAAAAGCGGCAAAGCAGGTTCATGAGGGTAGATTTTCCGGAACCGGTGGAGCCGATAATACCCACGGTCTGACCGGCTTTCACCTTGAAATTAATATCCATGACGATATCTTCATCATCTGCCCGGTAAGATACATTGCGAAATTCCACATTACCCTCCAGTCTCTCATGGACGACTCCGGCACAGGGGGAATACACCTTAGGCTCTTCACTGTAGGTGGCATAAATTTTCTCCACCGAAGTAGCAAAGTTTTGAATATCATTAATCCACCAGCCGGCCATACGCAGCGGGGTATTTAACATCCACAGGTAGCCGTTGACCTTTACCAGGTCTCCCAGAGTAATTTCACCGCGAATTGCCATATAACCTCCATAGACCATTAGAACAACGGTAAGGGCATAGGAGAGAATCTCAAAAACCGGAACGTACTTCATCCAGATCCTGGAGGCGCTGACCTGAGCATCACGGAATTTATCATTTTCTTTCTTGAATTTTTCAATTTCATAATCTTCTTTGGCAAATGCTTTTACTACCCGGTTACCGCTGACGTTCTCCTGCACAAATGTATTCAGGGAAGAAAAGCAGTTACGGTTGCGCTGGAAGGCAGGCTTTACCTCCTTCGATTGAAGATAAGTGGTAAATGCCGTAAAGGGTAATACCACTAACATACACAGAGCCAGCCGTGTGCTGACCGTAAATACCATCAGCAGCGCAAAGAAAAACAACAATAGGTTCTGATAGACGACATAAATAACAAATGCCACAAAATGACGAATGGCATCCATATCACCGGTCTGGCGGCTCATTAGATCACCGGTGCGCTTCTTATTATAGAAAGCAAAATCCTCCTGCAAAAGCTTACGGTATACCTTTCCCCTCATGTCATAAAGCATCCCCTGAGAAGCAGTCTCAAATACGATCTGATACAAGAACCTGAGAATACCTGTAACAAGGGTCACACCCAGCAGGCAGAGTATAAGGTTCGGCAGCAATTTAAAGTTACCATCCTTTATGACATCATCCACGATGATACCCGCAATAAATGGGTTGACAATGGAAAGTGCTGAAACGATCGTGGTCAGAAAAAGACCAAGAATCATTAATTTGCGATATTTTTTCAAAAATGAATAAAACCATTTCATTGGTGTCATGAGACTACCTCCGTATCTAATAAAATAGGCTATTGCGAAAGAATATAGTTTTTATATTTGTATACACAGCAGATACTGCTTCTTCGTTCCAACGCTTCCTTCGGGCTTAGCTTCCACTTCGAAACAGTATCTGCTGTGTATACTATGGCTTTCGTTAATGAGTTTCGCAATTACCTATTTAAAAAATAATTACGTGTTACAATATACTCTGAGTGACCTGTAAACAAAATGGAGTATCTTGCACCATTGATGTATTATCTTATAAAACTCATTTACTTTTGCACCATGACCTATTAGAATAAGGAATAGTAGATTGCTGATGCAGTGAATTGGGAGAGACAGGAAATTCTATGTGTACGGAGATAAAAGCGAAATTAATTGATGAACTAGATCCCACCTTTTTATTTACCTGGAAGGGAACCAGAGCGAAGAATGAGAACACCTATCACAGCCATGATTTCCTCGAAATGGCTTTTGTGATGTCAGGAAATGGACGCTATCGGATCGAGGATTGTATCTATGAGGTGACAGAGGGTGATTTGCTGATTATGAATCCAGGAATTAGGCATCAGGCACTGATCTTAGAGGGAAGTGATCTGCCTACCACGGAGTTCTTTGTTGCCTTTTCGAATATTCATTTGAAAGGTCAGCCCGTGAATTATTTGCCACTGCCAGACGGAGGACACATCTTACATACCGCCGGCGATCTGCGCCAAAAACTGTTTAAAATCTGTTCCTCCATGGAATCAGAAAATGCTGTGTGCAGGGAGGGCCGCTACTTTATGCTGAAGGCCTATCTGATGCAGATGATACTACTGGTAGCCAGAGAACAGTGCGAACCAGTAGAGAGCAGCTCCGGCTGCACCTTTGAATCCTCTAACAAAAAATACGTAGTGGAGCAAATCATAAGCTACTTTGAGGATCATTACAATGATAAGGTATCCTTGGATCAGATTGCAGAGAACATGTATCTGAGTCCTTTTTATATCTCTAAAATATTTAAGAGTGAGACTGGAGACACTCCTATCCGCCATTTGATTAATATCCGGCTGGAGAAAGCGAGGGAGCTGTTGGAGAACGGTTGGAGTACCAGCATTCAAGAGGTTGCTGCCAGTGTGGGTTATGACGATGCTTACCATTTTAGCAAGCTGTTCAAGAAACGTTATGGAGCCTCTCCCTCACAAGTGAAAAAGAAGGAATAGCAAAGAAGTTTTATTTATACATATATGATTTATGGGTAATTTTTAACTGCAAATAAATCTGTGAAGCTACATCCTAACGGCACAGGCCGACATCTATGAACTGCCTTCTTCTTGGTGGTTAATTAAATAGTAAAGCAGGCTCAGATGACTATGGAAGTATATAGGTTCGTTCCAATGCACATACTTGACTGTGATAATTAATACAATAACAAGTTCATAAGGTAAGTACAGATAAGCCATCCGAATTCCAATAGTTAACATCGAATCGGATGGCTTATTATATTATACTTATTTATTACGTCGACTTCTTAATTTACAGTTTTTCTACACCAAGTGTTACATTCTCACCGTTCAGGCTCCACTCTTTTGTATAGCCCTGCGCGTTATCAAACAGCGCTTCCTCTGCAAGCACCTCTGATTTGATATGCTCTGCATTGCGTTCCATGATTTCCTTAATCTTAGCATTGCCGCTCTGAGATACACGGATATGATCCATAACCTCAAAACCTGCTTCCTTACGCATGGTCTGAATCTTACTGATAATCTCATTTACAAAGCCTTCCTCAATCAGCTCTGCTGACAGATTCGTATCCAGTACCACCGTGATTCCATGATCGGAATCCGATACAAAGCCTTCCATCTGAGCTGCTTCGATTAACAGATCATCCTTTTCCAGAACTGCTTCTGCGCCTTCTAGAACAAGCTTCAGCTGACCGGTTGCATTGATTTCATCCATTGCCGCATTTCCGTTTAACTGGGAGAGTACGGTGCGGATTGCTCCAATCTGCTTACCGAACTTCGGTCCTAAGGTCTTTAGCTGAGGCTTAAAGCTATAGGAGGTGAAATCTCTTACATCCTGTGTAAATACAACTTCCTTCACATTAAGTTCCTCTGCAATGATTGCGGTATAGAAGGAAGTAAGCTCCTTGTCTGCTTTTACATACATCTTGCCGATGGGCTGGCGGTTCTTGATATTCGCTGCATTTCTGCAAGCACGGCCAAGTACAACGATCTCGAGTACTTCTTCCATGTTAGCTTCCAGCTCAGTATCAATCCAAGCCTCGTTAAAGGTAGGATAATCACATAAATGAATACTCTTAGGAGCCTTCTGATCAATCTTAGCCACCAGGTTCTGATAGATATCCTCTGTCATGAACGGAATAAATGGAGCTGACAGCTTGGATACGGTAACCAGCGCGGTATATAAGGTCATATAGGCGTTGATCTTATCCTGAGGCATATCCTTAACCCAGAAGCGTTCACGGCTTCTTCTGACATACCAGTTGGAAAGCTCATCGACAAAGTCAGCCAGAAGTCTTGCGCCCTCGGTGATACGATAGTTCTCCAGCTGATCATCCACATTCTTCACTAAGGTATTCAACTTGGATAACAACCATTGATCCATAACCGGTAATTTATCATATTCCAATTGATACTGGGTAGCATCAAAGTTATCGATATTCGCATACAGTACAAAGAATGCATAAGTGTTCCAAAGCGTTCCCATGAACTTTCTCTGACCTTCTGTTACTGCTCCGTGATGGAAGCGGTTCGGCAGCCATAATGCGGAGTTGATATAGAAGTACCAGCGAATCGCATCCGCTCCATGTTTCTCAAGCGCATCAAAAGGATCCACTGCATTTCCCTTGGATTTGGACATCTTCTGTCCGTTCTCATCCTGCACGTGTCCCAATACGATTACATTCTTAAACGGTGCCTTTTCAAAGATCAAGGTTGAAATCGCCAGCAGAGAATAGAACCAGCCTCTGGTTTGGTCAACTGCCTCACTGATGAAGTCAGCCGGGAAATTATCCTCAAATACCTCCTGATTCTCGAAGGGATAGTGCCACTGTGCAAAAGGCATGGAACCGGAGTCATACCAGCAGTCGATTACCGGCTTCACACGAGTCATCTCTTTCCCGCACTCCGGACACTTGATGGTAACTGCATCGATAAATGGTCTGTGAAGCTCTATATTATCCGGGCAATTGTCAGACATGGCCTTCAGCTCTTCAATACTTCCGATACAGTGACGGTGTCCATCCTCACATTCCCAGATCGGAAGCGGAGTACCCCAATAACGGTCACGGGAAAGACCCCAGTCCTGAACGTTCTTTAACCAGTCGCCAAAGCGTCCCTGACCAATGCTTTCCGGCATCCAGTTAATGGTGTTGTTATTGGCAATCAGCTGATCCTTTACGGCAGTCATCTTGATAAACCAGGATTCTCTTGCATAGTAGATCAGCGGAGTATCACATCTCCAGCAGAAGGGGTAGCTGTGCTCAAACTTCAGAACCTTGAATAATAAGCCCTTCTGCGCCAGCATCTTCATAATCGGTTCATCTGCTGTCTTGCAGAACATACCTGCAAAATCAGTCGCTTCCGGTTTAAATTCACCTTTTCCATCAATTAACTGAACGAAAGGCAAATCATAATTTCTGCCTACACGGCTATCGTCCTCACCAAAGGCAGGTGCGATATGAACCACACCGGTACCATCACTCAGAGTTACATAACTATCGCAGGTTACAAAGTGTCCCTTACGATCCAGCGTTGCATAATCGAACAATGGCTCATATTCCATATATTCCAGATCCTTACCTACATAGGTCTGTTCTACCTCATAATCACCCTCAAGTACACTTAAGAGAGCCTCTGCAAGAATATAGTGCTCGGTGCCAACTGCCACCGGTGCTTCTGCCTCTTGAGGAGCATGGCCGTGGTCATGTCCGCAGCCGCAGCTTCCGTCTTTCTTTAATACATTTCCTTTTGCATCCACGGAGACTTTAACCTTAACATAAGTTTCCTGCGGATTCACACAAAGTCCCACGTTGCTGGGAAGTGTCCAGGGTGTTGTGGTCCAGGCCAGAATATATTCATCAGCCGCTCCCTTTACTCGGAATTTTGCAATGACGGATTTCTCCTTCACATCCTTATAGCCCTGTGCTACCTCATGACTGGAAAGAGGAGTTCCGCATCTCGGACAATAAGGTACAATCTTAAAGCCCTTATAGAGCAGGTCTTTCTCCCAGATTTGCTTTAAAGACCACCACTCAGACTCAATATAATCATTGTGATAGGTTACATAGGGATCCTCCATATCCGCCCAAAAGCCAACGGTACCGGAGAAATCCTCCCACATCCCTTTGTATTTCCATACACTTTCCTTACATTCCTGTAAAAATGGCTCTAAGCCATATGCTTCAATTTGTTCCTTGCCATTAATTCCAAGCTTCTTCTCAACCTCAAGCTCCACCGGAAGACCATGGGTATCCCAGCCGGCTTTACGAAGTACTTTATAGCCCTTCATGGTTCTATATCTAGGGACGATATCCTTAATAACTCTAGTTAATACATGACCGATATGGGGCTTACCATTGGCCGTCGGCGGTCCGTCATAAAAGGTATAGGTTTCCCCATCCTTACGCTCGTCAATACTGGCTTCAAAGATCTGATTCTCCTGCCAGTACTTCAGTACTTTCTTCTCTCTCTCGACAAAGTTAAGATCCGTAGACACCTTATCGTACATACTGGTTACCTCCAATTTAATATAATATTAGGTTTGGG
>JAEWMZ010000369.1 GCA_023392995.1 Bacillota bacterium | reverse complement strand
TGGAACAGCTTACTCATTCCCTGCTAAAAATCACGCGTCTGGATGCTGGCAGCATCAGCTTTGAACGGGAAAGCTATTTCGTATCAGAAGTGATCTCCCGGGCAATCGGTGAGCTGACCGCACGGGCCAAGGAGGAGGGCAAAGAAATTCTGTTAGAGGAATCGCCTGAGGAAACGATTGTTTGTGATCTGCAATGGACAAGCGAAGCAATCAGTAATATCGTAAAAAACGCACTGGATCATACAGAGGCAGGAGGGGAAATTCGCATCTCCTGGAAGAGAACTCCTGCAATGATTCGTATTCTAATAGCCGATAATGGTGCAGGAATTCTCCCGGAGGACTTACACCATATCTTTAAGCGCTTTTACCGCAGCAAAAAGTCCTTAGATAAACAGGGGGCGGGTCTGGGACTAGCCCTATCAAAAGCAATCCTTGAGGGGCAGGGGGGGATTCTCTCTGTCCTGAGTAATTATGGGGAAGGAACTGTTTTTACAATTTCCTTCCTTACGGAAATGTAAGCTGATATTCACCTGTTTGTAAGGTGTGACTGCTATTCTTTTCATAGGTAATTGAGCAATGTCACTAAGTTTATCAATTATCTGATCATTTCAGGTAAGGAGGTAATAGAATTGTGGAAATATTAAAAGTGGAACAGTTATGCAAAACCTATGGAAAGGGTGAAAGTCAGGTGAATGCCTTAAAGGGGGTTTCCTTTACTTTGGAACAGGGAGAATTCGCAGCTGTCGTAGGCGAATCAGGTTCCGGTAAAAGTACGTTACTAAATTGCATTGGAGCCCTGGATACTCCCACCTCTGGAAATATCTATATGGATGGAAACAATCTGTTTTCCATGAAGGAGGAGCAGCGCACCATTTTTAGACGGCGCAATATTGGCTTTGTGTTTCAGTCCTTTCAACTAGTTTCTGAATTGACCGTGGAGCAAAATATTAGTTTTCCGCTGCTTCTGGATTATAAGAAGCCGGAGCAAGGGAAAGTGAATGAGATTTTAGAAGTATTAGGTCTAAAGGAACGCCGTAATCATCTGCCAAGTCAATTATCCGGCGGACAGCAGCAGCGGGTTGCAATCGGACGGGCTCTGATCACCAGACCGAAATTAATACTTGCCGACGAACCAACCGGTAATTTGGACAGTAAAAACAGCCAGGATGTCATGGATTTATTGGTTAAGGCGTCACGGATCTACCAGCAGACAATTTTAATGATTACGCATAATAGTCAATTAACTGCTTCTGTTGATCGTGTACTTCGTGTGTCGGATGGTGTACTGACGGATTTGGGAGGGAGAACGAATGAAAAGTTATCTTGAGCTTGTCTCTATCTCAGCCAAAGTTCATAAAAGACAAAACAAAATGTCTATATTCTGTATTGTTTTAGCTGTGTTTTTGGTTACTGTTATTTTTGGTATGGCCGATATGTCTATCCGCAGTCAGATCCTGCAGGCACGAATGGAAGATGGGAATTGGCATGTGGCAATTAGAGATATCAGTGAAGAAGAGGCGCAGCTGATTTTGGCACGTCCTGAGGTGGCTGAGGCTTCCTGGTATGGTGTCCTCAATTTCAACGGGGATCAGGGATATACCTTATCAGGCAAAAATGTTGTTCTCGCTGGAAGCGATGAAAGCTTTCTTACAAAGATGCAAACCGGGATCATAAAAGAAGGCTCGGTTCCAGAGAAGGATAAGGAAGCTGTGATAACCGAAAATGCTAAGACGATGCTCGGATTGCATATTGGAGATGAGATTACAGTAGTAACGCCTGAGAGTGCAAGTTTAAGCTTTGTTATATCTGGGTTCTTAGAGGATACCTCCAAAACGATGGAGGAAGATTCCTATGGTATTTTTGTAACAACCAACGAATTTCGTTCCATCTATCCTGGAGTCACAAAGGGTGAGCCTGCCGATTATAACAGTATTTATTATGTTCAGTTTTCTGATCACTCTAATATTAAAAATGCCATCCGTGATATGAAAGCGCAGGTAGGTCTCTCAGATCAACAGGTTGCTGAAAATACGAAGCTGCTCGCCTTACTTGGTCAGAGCGGTAATTCCTTTATGCTGCAAATATATGGTTCCGCAGCAGTCTTATTTCTATTAGTTTTACTAGCTGGCATTATGATGATTGCAAGCAGTCTGAACAGCAATGTAGCACAACGAACAGAATTCTTTGGTATGATGCGTTGTATCGGTGCGACACCAAAACAAGTGATGCGATTCGTCCGAAAGGAAGCTCTTACCTGGTGCAGATTTGCGATTCCTTTGGGGATTTGCGCGGGAATTGGTGTAATTTGGTTCTTGAGTGCGCTGCTTCGTATCCTTAGTCCGGAATACTTTAGGGGGATGCCTGTCTTTGCCGTAAGCTTTCCCAGTATCTTCGCCGGTTTCTGTGTGGGCATTCTGACAGTTCTTCTCGCTGCCCGCTCCCCTGCAAAAAGAGCGGCAAGAGTTTCACCATTAGCGGCTGTATCTGGAAATGCAAGTGTATTACGACCAGTGCGAAGAGCTGCCAATACTGCATTATTTAAGATAGATACCGCACTTGGCATTCATCACGCAACATCCAGCAGGAAGAATTTTATTTTGATGGTAGGCTCCTTTTCCATCAGCATCATCCTTTTCCTTTCGTTTTCCGTGACGATTGATTTTATGAATCATGCTCTGAGGCCTTTAAAGCCGTGGACACCGGATATATCCATCGTCAGTCCTGATAATACCTGCTTAGTCAGCAGTACCCTGTTAGAAGAATTAAAGAAATATCCAGCGGTGGAACGGGCATATGGCAGAATGTTCGCTTACAGCGTACCTGTCACTGTGAACGGAGAAGAAAAAAAGTTTGACCTGATTTCTTATGAAGAAAACCAATTTCAGTGGGCAAAGGATTATTTATTGGAAGGCTCCGTCAATCGGGTTCAAGAGGAGGAAAATACTGGGCTTATTGTTTATAATCAGCAGAATACCATAAAAGTTGGGGATCGTATCATAGTGAATCTGGCTGACAAATCCCTGCCTATTACCATTAGCGGTTCACTTTCCTCCAGTCCTTTTAACAGCGCAGCCGGTGTTGGAACGATGATCTGTTCTGAGAAGACGTTTCGTCAGCTGACTGGACAAACGAATTACACGATTATTGATTTGCAGTTGACGAAGAAGGCAACAGAGGCTGATGTCAATGAAATTCATCGATTAGCTGGTTCGGAGTTTATATTTTCCGATGCACGTACTGGCAACCGCAGTGTAAGAGGCACTTATTATTCCTTTGGATTATTTATCTATGGTTTTATGACGGTGATAGCTTTAATTACCATTTTTAATATAGTTAATAGCATTGCAATGAGTGTTACAGCCCGGATGAAACAATATGGTGCATTTCGTGCCATTGGTCTAAGCAGTGAACAGCTGATTAAAATGATTGCGGCGGAGGCTTTTACCTATGCAATCACCGGAACGGTCTGCGGTAGCGTACTGGGCTTGTTGCTGAATAAGCTTCTGTATGCAAAA
>JAEWMZ010000355.1 GCA_023392995.1 Bacillota bacterium | reverse complement strand
AAAATGATAACATCAGAGCCTATAAATTAATATCTTGAGTCTGTTATAATATGACACTCAAATCTTAGTGTTTTAAATTTTTAAGAATGTTACATGAACAAAATCGCTAAGAATTTACCTGATGGGGAATAACCTAGAGTTGCGCTCCTCTGCACGATCCAACCAAGATTTAAAATCCTCTAATGAAGAATACATAAAACATGGACTATTTCCCATATGTTCAGATTCCATTTGACGCATTTCTCTAACTTTAATAACATCTGATTTGGTAAGTTCTTCAAAATATATGTCATCACATGGCTGACATTCAAATTCCACCATTGGCCTAATGGCATCCATACACCGAAGACCAAATCCATATGTAAAAAAAGCATTTACTGACTCCGTGTCATGTGCATAATGTCCAACTGCATGGTATGTTATTTTATGTTTAACCCATTTTTCTGCAGCGACTTGATACATTTTTTGATATATTAATCTTCTATTCTCTTTTACTGCACCATGGGCATGAATAGGTGAGAAGGTTCCCTTGGCAGTTGAGCCAAATGCATTGTCCCATGGTTCATAACAACATAAAAACCCTATTAATCGGTCATCATCAAAAGCTGCAACGCCAAGTCCATTACACGAAAAATACTCTAGATCGGGAAGCGCATCTATGCTAGGCAGAATTGGTACGTATTTACGCTCTTCATAGTAGTTCGCAGCAGCAATTAGCTTTGCGCTTTCCACATGTTTCTTCTCAAAATCTACAATTTTCATATAAATCCTCCATTCTAATATGGAGGGTTATTTTACGTGAGCCCTCCTTACACGGTCATAGTTAGTTGTATTTTTCTTAATCATACGCTATCGCTCCTTTACTAAATATTTATCACAACGCAAAAGCGCGCCATCATCATAATTTATGAATAACTTTGATATAAATACATTAATAAGGGGGTTTGCATCTATATCAACTCATATTATAACTCAATTTACCAAATAAATATTTTTTCTTTTATATAAAAATAATCTGCCAACTCACATCCCACATCGAATTTTAATTTACTATTTGTCAATAGAAATAAACTTCGGTTTTACAAATTCCACATCACATGAAAAAACATAATCGATCAGCTTTTCATAATACTTTTCCATGAATGCTTCTGTTTCTTCCATATCATGCATCAATATAATGTTCATAGTATTTTTGTCACCAAGTAAACAACCACCCATTTCAGGATTCTTATCATGGATGTGATTAATGATAGTATCCCATGTAAAATCATTTTCCCAAGCCATTTGATATTCAACAAAATCAAATGTCCATTTCATATCTATTGCTTGATCTATATGTTCTTTTTTCCAAAAGGGAAGCTTAATCTCAGAATCATCAAGTTTTTCAAAATGAAATTCCTCTTTCAACATTTTCTGAATCAATGCTGCATGCTCTCCACCATTATCACCATATGGAAATCTAAAAACTCTATGTTGCCTTTTCATTCCAGTAAAAGCATAGACGCGATCGATTTCTTGTTCAGTCTTCCTAATTTCATCTCTACATTCGTTTAATGAAATGGAGGAAAAGTGTGGATGTGAAAAGCTATGATTTCCTATTGTAATACCACTTTTCACAGCATAAACAGCTTCTTCAAAATACTCATCAATTTTACATCCCATAAAATTGATAACAGGAACTATATCCTTTGATTGTAAATAATCTATTATTTGGGGAGTAATTTTGGTTGGTGCATCATCAATTGTTAATACAGCTCTGCTCATAATAAACTCTTTCTTTCTATTAATTTTAGTACCATTTAACCACATCTCAGCAAATCGAAATGTGTCGTTTTAACTATATCCATATAGAAGGGATTGATAGGAAATAATATTTATTATCTTTTAAAAACCTAATTTCTCATAAAATCCCTTTGCACAATCTGTATGGACTAACCATTCTGAAAATTTAAACGATAATTAAGAACCACTTAAAGCCGAACTTGTCTTTTAATTCACTCATACAGGTTGCAAAGGCTGGCTTATGAGGTGCTTCTATGACTGTCCCTTGTTCTTTTAAAATATCAAACGCCCTCTCCACCTCCTCAACCGTGTCAAATACTACAGCGAGAAACAATGAATCTACTTGATTTTTCTCCCGTTCTGTGCCACCATCAGACAACCTAATCCTTTGATTTCCAATTCTGGCTTCAGTGTAATATATAAGTTATCTACTACTTTGTCTTTTGAGTTTTTTGAAACTCATAATTAGTCGTCTCTACTTTATTTTTATTATCATCATGGTATTTAATATTTAAATCGTCACCTACCCATTCATACGATAATACGACATATGTATAAGCGTCAGGAAGATTTAAGGAAACTAATTTCATATTTTCCAAATCAATAAGAATAATATCATGATATACATCATTCCCTTTTGTTTGGACAAATTTTAAAGCTACCAATTTGTTAGTCGGTGAAATCTTACTTTCTGCATATAGACCAAAATTTACTTTAAGTGATGATATTTCTTCTTTATTATATTTCACCAACATATAATTGCACAATTTCACACCACAATTATAATTTATTAAAATATAATCAGTACCATCGCTACTATATATAACTGTCGGATTTATACGTGATAATTGAAATTGCATTAGACTTATGCCTGAATCGCTTTTCAAATCAATGGAACTTGTTAATTCGTCATATAATCCCGGAATATCTTTTAATGGTATGCGAATTGTTTTAGAAGCATTTTCAACAGTTACTAAATAATTGTTTATATAAGAAATATCAGCTGATGAAGGAGCAACACTTTTCTCTGAAGCTGAAGGATTTGTAGAACTAGGGACAATATTTTTATTTGAGTCTGAGGTCTTTTCCCATATTACTCCGTCAGTTGAATTCCAAATTTCTTTATCATATATTACTTCAAATTCATCGCCAGAATTATCTTGTTTATCAATAGTCCATACAAAACTTTTATCACCTTCATCCTTTGTATTAAGGCTCCATGTTATTCCACCATCATGAGTGATAAAGGCAACTGAACCTATATCTTTACCTGCGTCAGAAGAAGCTTCCCCCGAAGCAAGCATAATCCCATCATATTGTGAAAAAAACACGGGTAAACCAGTCTCAAAACAAATGTCGGAATCTATTGAAGGAGTATTAATAATCTGCTCCTCCCAGTTTATTCCACCATCTATGGTTTTATATAATCTTACTGCGCCATTTATAGGAGAATTATGATGAATCCATCCCACCTTACTGTTAAGGAAAACAATATCTCCCCCGCCCATTGGTGGTTCATATATCTTCTCCCAGTGCTTTCCCCCGTCAGTGGTTTTATAAAGGACTATAAAATCCTGCCCAGCTCCAATTGGTCCTATATAAGCCTTCCAGCCTTCAGTCGGGCTTATAAATACATACTCATTAAAATTATCATAGCGATCAGCCTTTTCATATATAATATTTACAGTCCCATGATTAGGGTTCCAATCTGATGTTGATTCCGGTATATAGGATATTGAAGCAGGATTTGTTGGGACAATCGATGGTGTAATAGTTGGAGGTTGTTTTGCTGTGGTAATAGAAGGTACAGCAGTTATCGCATTTTGCGAATTGTCCATAGTCTCAATATTAACTGATTTCTGATTACTGCAACCTGCCAGGTATAAAACGAATATTAATATGATATATAAATAAACATATTTTTTCATTACTAGCCCTCTTTAAATAGGTAAAGTGTTCGTCCACTCATTCTTCGGAATTAGACGTGATTATCTTTATATCTTCACTTATTTCTTCACTTATATAGTTTAATAAGATCCTTCACAAATATTTCTCCATTAGTAAAATGAATTCTATTATTGCTTAAAAATCCATCCAATGATTGAATCGTTTTATCAACAATAGAGATCTTCCATCTTTTTTCGAAATCTAATTTCAAACTAATATAAGCTTCGTTTTTTAATGGTTCAAAAACTATTGAACATAAAGTTATCTCCTGAGAAGTTCTTTTTAAAACCTCAAAAGCTTCATTTATTCCAAAGCTATTAATATGATTACTAATATAATTATGAGCACAAATATACCGATCTGCACCGCAGCCATATACTTTGTCGTAATTTGATTCTCGGAAAGCACCATTAGGAAAATTAGTCATAATAATAAAATCACTCTTAATTTTACTTATTATATTTTCATCTACTCCCTCTTCTATAATAAAAGCATCCCCATATTTATCTGCTATAATAGTGTGCAGCCCAAAACCCGGGAATAATGGATTGCTAGGAAATACTATTATTCTATTGTTAAGAATTTCAAAAAATTCAGATGCTTTTTTTGTTTCCTTTAATGACTCATCAAATATATCAAAGGCAAATACAGCATTGTCGTTACAACTTGGCCTAAAACCTTCGCTATATTCTAATGCCTGAGTATAGATAAAAAGACCATCACTATTAACACCAGCGATGTCAATGTATTCGTTTTCTATCAAGCCTGAAAAATTGAAAATATTTTTATCATTATAGCTATTGATTTTCAGTTTTAAATCAATATCCTCACTATCGAAATTTATACCATATATGGTTTTTTCTTGTCCGTATACTGCAAAGCTTGTACACATTTTGTAAATTCCCTTTCAATATTATATTTTTGTAATATAATAAGCTAAGTATTATAAGCTATCATTCAACCCGCTCCACATATTGTAACATAACTCAAGAAATAATACCATGTTTTCATTCCATTTTTTACTAAATGAATTTTATAAACATCTATATATTTCAAATCCATTTAACCACTTTTCCTTCATTTTTACTGCATTTTACCACTTTCACTTCCGTTTTTTTTAATATATTTTACTTGATACAGAATATAAATAAGCGGTAAAAGCTTAGTTTTTCTATGCTTCTACCGCTTAACATCCTTTACCGTTTCACTTTACCCGACATTTAATTGATTATCTGACCCACCATCTATTACAATACTAATCTACTCCTAACTGTAGCGTTTCATTGTCATCGGCATACATAGGTCTAAGACGGAATGGCTCTGTAGATTCCATAATTAATGCCAGCAATTCTGTGTCAGAATCGCGTTTTGCTTCAGATACCTTATCGATGACCATCGTTACTGGGTTCTCTTCTGTAAATGGGTTCCATTCAGGCAGGTGCTCATTTCCAGGAGTTCCATTCTTGTACATATTGATCATAATGGAACTGAAGATCTCGATTTTCTTAGGCCCATCTACCGCTTCATTTGCAACGTAGACACGGTCAGTGCTCTTGAATGCATAGCATACTTCTCCACCATGCCACATAGGGATTCCTTCATCCTCAGCCATATTGTAAGCACTTAAAAATACATAAGTATTGTTGCTTCCATAGCTTGCTTTTTTCATAGCTGTTGCTACTGCTGGCGCACGGAATATATGATCTATATAAGCAAGATCTAAGATGTCATGGGTTGGATAGGTCTTACGGAAAAGCTCCATTAACTTGTCTGCATTTTCACCATACTGTTTTCTCAAATAATCTTCTTTTTCTTCCACTGACATTGTCCGTCTATCTTCGACTGGTATCGAACATTTTCCAAATTCAGCTAATGTTGTGGAAATAAGCAATGGCTTCTTGCAGGAACTTGGATGGAATTCCTCAAATGGAGGGAATCCTGGAAAGTATTCATTTTTCAGAGGTTCAAATAAAAAAAGCCTTAAAAAACAAGGCTTGCAGAACATAGATATATTGCTCTCTACTTATAATTTTGATAATCTCCGTTTTTTGCTCAAGAAAGAGTTCCAAATACCTTTTTCTTATATATTTCAAATTTTCTCTTACCAACTAGCTGTCTTTCGAGTCTTTGAAATATATCCGTTTGTATTTTTTGCTTTTTGTCCATACAGACACATATGATCGTTTCAGTACCACATACCGATGCTAAGGCATTCATCATTTGATTAATATCTCCATTCCCCTCATCCCATTCAACCATATTACCATATGGCACATCTGTTATGATAATGTCAGGAATGAATGACAGGCCACTTACCTCGAAGACATTCCGGTTGAATACTGAAGTTTTAATATCTTTGATTAATCGTTGCTCCATCCTATCAATACTTTGTAATGCTTCCGCGTGGGATACTTTCTTATATTTTTGGTAAAGATCTTCTACTTCAGCTCTTCGCTTGCTCATTCCAGGGAGTTTCAAAAGGCCAAGATTATCTTCTGCTAATTTTAAACTCTCTGAATTTATATCACTTCCATAAAGTGATGATATTGAATCACTTTTCAGTAATCCAAGTATTGTAAGTAAATATCCTCCTCCACAACAACAATCGTAAAGGGAGATATCTGTCTTTTTACTGCAATATTGCAGACATCTTTCATAAATCTCCAATGATAATCTTACCGGGAAGGTAGGTTCACCACCTACATGATATAATACTCTCCCACTAGCAAAGTCTTCATAATTCTCATTTTTTGTATATTTATATTCCATTTTTTATTCTCCATAATAAAGATTCTTTCGTCTTGACACCTTATAAAATATTATAGTTGCAGCACATCCAACAATCAAGGAAGTTGCATAAGAAGATTATACGAGCAGAAGGGTTGTTAAATGTCACAACAATTTTAAATGTATTGCATACGTCTTCTATAAATATATTTTATCATAGAAGACCTAATTTTGATATCCCTAATCCAATCTTATCCTACTTGGTTCTTTTTCCTATGAAATACATCGTTCTGATGTCTCCAATACATTCACCCTAAAATACCCTGTCTTATTTTGAACTATAGTAAAGGGAAAGCATATGCTTTCCCTTTACTAATTATATTATTTTTTATTGCTGTCATGAGAATTAATGTAGAATTCATGAAAACTATTTACCAACGAATGTCCATTCTGTTCCTTCTCTTGTATCCTTAATAATAATTCCCATATCGGACAATTCCTTTCTAATTTCGTCGGCTCTCAAGTAATTTTTATGTTGTCGCGCATCAAAACGTTCTTGGAGCTTTATTTCAATGTACTTCGCTAATTCGTCGTCTATTGCTTCTTGCCTTTGAATGAGATCTAATGATAATATAGTATCAAATTCCGAAATTAACAAATATTTTGTAGTATCATTCACTGTACTGTCTTTTAGCAAATCATAGATTACGGTAATTGCCATTGAGGTATTCAAATCATTTGCTATTGCATTTGTAAAATATGTTCTATACCTTTGGAATGCACTTTCCTCTTTCTCACCCTCTGGATGCATTATGCTAATACGGTTTCTTAATTTCCTATATGCAACAGCGGTATTGTCCATTATCTCCCAGTTAAATTCTAATGGCTTCCTATAATGTGATTGAAGGCAGAACATTCTATAAACCATTGGCTCATACCCTTTTTCCTCTAATTTAGATACCGTCAAAAAATCTTCGTTTGATTTACTCATTTTACCAGACTTATCATTTAAGTGATGTACATGAAACCAATATTTACACCACGGATGTCCTAAATATGCTTCACATTGCGCAATCTCGTTCGTATGGTGAGGGAAAATATTATCTACCCCACCGCAATGTATATCCAAATATTCACCTAAAAATTTAATTGCGATGCTGGAGCATTCTATATGCCAGCCTGGATATCCTGTTCCCCAAGGGCTTTCCCACATCAGCTCCTGATTATCAAATTTAGACTTAGTAAACCACAATACGAAATCACTTTTATTTCGTTTGTTTTCATCTGCCGCTACATTTTCTCTTACACCAACCATAAGTTTATCTTGATCATGTTCATTCAATATATAATAATTCTCTAGCTTTGATGTATCAAAATATATATTCTCGCCAGATAGATAAGCATAGCCTTTCTCTAATAATCGCTCTATTAATTCTATAAAATCTGAAATATAGTCTGTCGCTGGTGCTACAATATCCGGGCGTTTAATATTCAGTTTTTTGCAATCATCAAAGAAAGCATTTTCGTAGAGCTTTGCGATCTGCATTACTGACATATGCTCACGCTTTGCACCTTTTAACATTTTATCTTCACCAGTATCACTATCGCTTGTCAAATGACCAACATCCGTTATATTCATTACTCTTGTTACATCGTATCCTTGATAAACCAAGCTTTTTTCTAATACATCTTCCATAATATAGCTTCGTAGATTCCCTATATGCGCAAAATGGTAAACCGTTGGCCCGCAGGTATACATTGTTACTCTGTTAGGCACATGTGGAACAAACGCTTCAACTTTTCGTGTTAATGTGTTATAAAGCTCCATGCTATAGCTCTCCTATCTATTGCAATATTATTATCGATGCATCGCTTAAACTTCTATTTGAACCTGGATCAGATAATTCATCTTGGATTCGGCAAGGACTCTCTAAAATGCACCTCCAGTTGTTGATTTTATTGTGATTTTTGTTTCAAATAAATATGTTATATTCAATTAAATATATGTCTTTATTTTCATGTAACCAATTTTATCAATTAGTCAGATAATCAATTACGGATTTATTTGTAAACCTTAAGTATTTAGGGAATTCATCCATTCTCTTTGATAATAATGCAAAGCATTCCTTTTCTGCAATACTATCCTTTATTTTTACGTTATCAAAGCCTAACCTTTGTATCAATTCACTGTAGAATTCTTTATGATTCGCAATATCATCAGAAGTCAGATGAAACAATCCTGCCGATTTATTATTTAGTATATAGCATAATTGTTTCGCAATCATTACATCAGTGTTAGTATTCATAAAAAAATTTGGATAAACAACTATAGCTTCGTTGTTATGAATCGAACTTAATAAGTCCTCCCTCCTCGGGGAATGTTTACCCCAAACTTGAGGGATTCTTAGTATAGATACATTATCATGCAATATTTCTGATATCTTCTTTTCACATTCAATTTTATACAGCCCATATTCAGTATTAGAATTTGGTGAATCATATTCGTTGTGAGGTTTACTTAAATCGTTATCGAAGACATTCGCAGTTGAGAAAAAATATAAGTTACCGTTATTTTTCTTCAGGTATTCTGCTACTTTTATGTGAACAATAAGTTGTTTATATAAATCCCCTCTCAAACACGATACTACAATATGAGGGTTTAAAACATTTAATATGCTACTAATATTATCCTCATCCTCGATGTTAAGTTTAAAGCTTCTTTTCTGATCTAATATTGGATTTTGATTGTAGGTCGTATATACTTCAAATTGCTTATAATGAACTAGTTCATTTGTTACTGCTCTTCCAATTAATCCACTTCCACCGAGTATTAATATTTTTTGTATTATGAAAATCTCCTCCCTAATTTATATGCAAAGAATAACATTAGCTTCGTAAAACAGCAACAACAATATTTTGATTTCAAATATTCCATTGTTACCAAATTGCTAATCTTAGTCCATCCATACAGTATGTTATCTGCACTCCATCGTTTTGTTATTCAATTCGTATATAGCCTCTAATATGCTCATCTCTTTTTCTCTCAATAACAGCTGATACATTATTAAAATTCCCTTCTGCTACTACTAAAGATGAATTTTTAACCTTAACTACAATACCAATATGATCGTGTTCGGTATTTTCAAATACTCTGTCATATAAAACAATATCACCTGTTTCGGGAGCAAATCCAGTTTCCTTAGCATCATGCCAGATATTTATATCCGGTAGCTTTGCCCACTGTTCCCATGCATTACAACCAGCAAAGTTATTAGAAACTCGTTCATCTGGATATTTTACAGGAAGATGAACTCCTGCTTTGATACAACAAAAGTATACAAATGCGGCACACCAATGATTATCCCATTTATCAATATCCCATTTTGGAAATAACGATATTAATGGATCAATATTGGGTTCTGTTCCCATTACAAAACCATGGTAACCTTTTTGAGCTTCTTGTTGAGCAATATCTGAAAGAACCTGGTTCATTTTGTTTTTCCTCCATTATTAAAATCATCACATCACAATGAAATCTACTCTTGTTATATTTTCATTGCATTCATAACATAAGATCAAGGTTCTCTTGCAAGTTATAAATCTATGATATCATAGATGGTAATGACATTCTCTAAATCTTCGATTGATTTTTGTATTTCGGCATATACCTGAAAAATCAAAGTTATGATTCTCCAATTATATACCAATAATATCCATAAATCAAATATAACATAGACATACTCTCTTCATTTTCATCAGGCTAAATACAATATCAAAAAAGGACATTCTCATACCTGTCCTTCCATACTTACAATATGAAATACTTCCATGGTGGCTACGTTGCAGTAATTATCGCAATCTCAAACTAAATATTATCTTCCCTGCTCTTTTTTAGGCCTCATAAAATTAATCCTCCCTATAAATAAACTTTAAGGAGGACTAAAGTGATTTTTCTTTTAATTACTATTGCAGCTTATATGCTTATGATAGTTGATCCGGTATCAATTTTATAATTTCCAGCTGAGTGTTTATCACTGTCCACATTTGCTGGTAATAAAACATAATGTTCCATATTCCCGAGCCACTCAGCTCATACTCAATAATGAGTTCATTCAGTGCTTGAAAAGTTCTGGCATCAAGGGACCAAACAATATGCTCCTCATAATTTCCCACATAAGAATTGATATAGTTAAAATATGGTGTGTAGGAAGAAGGATCAAATTTAATCTCTGCCCTGGTATCACTTGCCAAAGAAAGTGCTGAATTGATGGTCATTGCATTGGCAACTGATCTATTTGGTACGAAAGGGAGGCGCCAGTCATAGGCAATCACCGGTATTCCTATTATGATATCAGAAGGTTGGGTTATAGTTACAATATAATCCATAAAACTATGTAATGAGGTTATGGAAGTGACAGGAGCCGGAGGTTCTTTATTTATCCCCCAATAATACTGTAAAAACGTTAATTTATAACATAGTCGCCGTATTGCCTCATAGTCTATTCTTTGAAAGGTTATATTATTTTCATCATCCCGTATCTGTGGATTTATAGTCACGAATAAGGAGAATCCTTTGCTCTCGATTTGGTTAGAAATATTGGCTATGAAATCTATATATAGTTGTTGATTACTCTCATTTAAAAGACTAATTAATAAATTCACTCCTTGAAAGCCTTTTTCCTCCATAATAGCAATCACATTACTGATCAGTTGGTTTTGATATTCCTGATTAATTAATATTTCATATGAGA
>JAEWMZ010000345.1 GCA_023392995.1 Bacillota bacterium | reverse complement strand
GGCTTCACCATCTCTATGGATTCGATGCTAACACTATTCTTTTTCAATGTGTCTAAAACCATCGATATTGATGCCGACTTATCGAATTCGATATAGATATCAAATACTTTTGATTTTGTAAGGGCATAGTTATCCAAGCGATGCAGCACGATCGTTGAAAACCCAATCAAAATACAAGCGAAAATTGCCGCCTTGTAAAAACCAATCCCAATCGCTAATCCCATGCAGGCAGTAGCCCACAAACCCGCTGCGGTGGTTAACCCCTTTACCTGATGCCTTCCGGTTACAATAATAGTACCTGCTCCCAGAAAACCAATTCCTGAGATAACCTGTGCTGCCATTCTAGTGGGATCACCGACATTATACCGCTCCGTGATATACTGGTTCGTCATAATTGCAAGTGTAGAGCCCAGACAAACTAGAATGTGAGTTCTAAGTCCTGCCGGACGTCCCGCTCTCCCACGTTCAAAGCCTATCACTCCACCAAGAATAACTGCCAAAAGTAACCGCAAAATAATTGTTGTATCATTAATAGAATAGATATCTCGCGTAAACTCAAACATTCACTCTTCCCCCTAATTAAAATATCATGGAATGAACTTCCATGATATGCATCTCCTGAAGCACACCCTCTTTTCCAAGTCCGGTGTCCTATCGTTATAAATGTCTCTGTGCTATGACACTCTTGCCAGGCAGTACGCACCCTTATGGGTCACCTGTCATTTTTGTTATCATATTCGTGATTCCTATCCCTTATGGATATTCAATCTGAATTAGAGTGAGACCCTGAGGCAGTGCCGTCGGCCCTGCATTATTTCTGTCACATGCTTGAAGGATATCCTTTATTCTCTCAGGAGGATATGCTCCTCTTCCAACTTCAATTAAGGTTCCCGCTATAATTCTTACCATATTATAAAGAAATCCACTTCCTGTAACAGAAATGGTTATCCTATCTCCAGCCTGGTCTACCGTTAGCTGATAGATTGTTCTTACCGTATCAAGTACCTGGGTCTTTACAGAACAAAAGCTTTTAAAATCATGTTCCCCAACAAGATACTGAGCAGCCTCCTGCATTCGATTGATATCCAGCTTATAATAAATATGATATGCATATAATCGTTCGGTGGGTAGTGCAATTCTACGGTTCAGAATATGATATTGATAAGTTTTGCGGCTCTGCGTTCTTCTTGGATGAAAATCCGCTGCCACCTGGGTAGACGTTTGTACACGAATATCCTCCGGAAGCCTTTGATTTAATGCCAGGCATATCTTCTGTGCAGGAATCCGACTCTCGGTATCAAAAATGGCCACATTGCCAAGTGCATGCACCCCGGAATCGGTGCGGCTTGCTCCAATTACGGTAATCTCTTCTCCCAATAGCTGAGTAAGTGCCTTATTCAGTTCGGCTTCTATCGTGGGTTTCTCAGGCTGAACCTGCCAACCACAATATGCCGTACCATCATAAGCCACTTCCAATTTTATACGTTTCATTCTATTCTCCATTATATCATCGTGCTCCCGCATAACAAATTGTATGCGGGGCTTAAGGCTAAGGCAATCTATTTTATGAATGTCTACGTTAAATGCTAAAACAGTCTATTTTCGAATATCCCCATTACTATTACGACTCCAAAATAAGCCAGTAAACAGAGATAAGCAGCATAATCTCTTTTATGATAGTGCAAGGGCTTCATCTTTGTACGTCCGTCCCCTCCGCGATAGCATCTGGCTTCCATGGCCATTGCAAGGTCATTTGCACGACGAAATGCTGACACAAATAATGGAACTAACAGTGGTATCAAGCTCTTCGCTCTCTTCATTACTCCACCGGATTCAAAATCTGCTCCTCTTGCCATCTGTGCCTTCATAATCTTATCCGTCTCCTCTAATAGAATCGGAATGAAACGCAATGCAATTGACATCATCATGGAGATCTCATGAACTGGTACCTTGATATGATTCAACGGCTTCATAATCTTCTCAAGACCATCTGTTAACTGATTCGGGGTTGTGGTAAAGGTCATAAGTGAAGACCCCAGGATTAAGAAAATCAGTCGAATCCCCATAAAAACAGCCTGACGCAAGCCATTATCCGTTATCTTTATAATCCACAATTCAAAAATTGTATTACCTGGTGTAAAAAACAAATTGAAGAACATCATAAATAGCATTAATACAACAATAGCCTTCATACCCTTGGCAATAAATCGAAATGGTACCTTGGATAATTTAATAATTGTTACCAAAAAAATAGTTACTGCAATATATCCATACAGGGAATTAAACAAGAATAATGATACAATGAATAAAAATGTTCCAATCAGCTTAACTCTCGGATCTAAACGATGTAATACAGAGTCGGAGGGATAGTATTGTCCGATTGTAATGTCTCTTATCATAATGATACCCGTGCCTTTCGCTTTCTGATGACCTTTTTCATGACGAAAATAGGTCTCAATAAAAAGTTTGAAAGTGACTTTCTTTCAAACCAACTGACATTCGACCGCTAGGTCGCGTGGTGTAGGTTGTGTAATCCTCTGCATTTCACACTAACTGTCATTCAACCGCTAGGTTGCCGGGTGCAGGATGCGAAATGCTTTGTATTTCACACTAACTGTCATTCGTCCACATGAACGTGTGATACAAGATGTGAAACACTCTGCATTTCACATTTTTCTAACTTTCTAGCTGAATATACTATAGCATTATTGCTGCAATAGCTTCATTATCTCTTCTCTGGCTTCCTCTACCGTCGTAGCTTCGGTACTAACTCTATATCCATTCTCCTTCAATGCGTTCATCACATAGGTCACCTGTGGGGCTGCCAGATGCATCTTCTCCAGCTCCTTATAGTGGGAAAACACCACTTTTGCCGTATCCTGCATCACTAACTCTCCACGATTCATTACGAAAAGCCGATCGGCATAGTTTGCAATATCCTCCATGCTATGAGTAACAAGAATAATGGTTAAGCCGCTTTCCTTATGGAGCTGGGCGATCTTCTCCAGAATGTCATCTCTGCCCCGGGGGTCTAATCCAGCCGTCGGTTCATCTAGAATTAATACCTCCGGCTTCATGGCAAGCACTCCTGCGATAGCCACTCTTCTTTTTTGTCCACCGGAGAGCTCAAAGGGGGAAGCATCTAATAAATCATCACCGATTCCCACCATTTTTAAAGCCTCGTAGGCACGAAGCTCGCACTCCAACTTATCTAGGCCAAGATTCGTCGACCCGTAGACAACATCCTTAAATACTGTTGTTTCAAACAACTGATGCTCTGGATATTGAAATACCAACCCAACCTTACTTCTTAAGGTTCGAAGATTATAGTTTTTCTCATAGATATCCTGTCCGTTAAAATAGATATGACCATTGGAGGCCTTAATCAAGCCATTCATATGCTGAATCAGAGTCGATTTACCTGATCCGGTATGACCAATTAAGCCGATAAACTCTCCCTTGTTAATGGAAAAGCTGATGTCCTTAATGGCATGTCTTGCAAATGCAGTTCCACCGCTGTATATATAATTTACTTTATCAAATATTATTTGCACCTGACCCACCTACTTTTTTATCGATTTGATTGCTTCTATCAGCTCATCTACTGTTAAAATACCTTCCGGCAGATTAATTCCCGCTTTCTTTAATTCATATGCCAATTCGGTTACTTGAGGTGCGTCTAATCGGTATTTTTTAATTTCATCCACTCTGGAAAAGATCTCTCTTGGAGTTCCCTCCATTCTGACCTGTCCCCGCTCCATGACAAATACTTTATCCGCATAGATTACTTCATCCATATGATGCGTAATTAAGATAACCGTAACATTTTCCTTCTTATTTAGTTCACGAACAGTTGCAATTACTTCCTTTCGTCCGTTCGGATCAAGCATTGCAGTAGGTTCATCCAGGATAATGCATTGCGGCTTCATCGCCATAATACCGGCGATTGCTACACGCTGCTTCTGACCACCGGAAAGCTTATTGGGCGAACTATTACGAAATTCCAGCATTCCTACCGCTTCCAGACTCTTCTCCACCCGTTCCCAGATCTCCTGGGTAGGCACACCCAGATTCTCCGGTCCAAAGCCTACATCTTCCTCCACCACTGTGGCTATAATCTGATTATCCGGATTTTGAAACACCATTCCTGCCGTCTGACGAATGTCCCAAAGATTCTTCTCCTCGGCAGTATTCATTCCGTTCACCCACACTGCACCTTCGGTGGGATAAAGAATCGCATTGATGTGCTTTGCTAAGGTAGATTTACCAGAACCATTCGCACCCAGTACGGCGATGAATTCGCCTTTGTTAAACTCCAGATTGACATTGTTAATGGCTTTATTGATTGATTCCACATTGCCTTCTTCATCGCGCCTGATATATTCAAAGGTAAGGTCTTTCACCTTAATCATTTCCATGTTGTTTCCTCATTTCTATGATA
>JAEWMZ010000312.1 GCA_023392995.1 Bacillota bacterium | reverse complement strand
TGAACCGATAAGTAATGCACTCTTATTGATTGGTTATCTTCTTTGGTATTTGAGGATATACAGCAAGCTCTGGCTGTAGCGCAGCTTTATAACTGCCCTCACCATATTGAACGAATGAAACCTTATTGCTCTTTCTATCATAATCCAGGCAAGCATTATAAAAATATTTACTATCGCCTTCCTGTACATAAAAGTTAATCTGCATTGTATTGTTTTTTCTATAATATATTTGGGTAATCTTCTCCGTCTTATAAATCTTTTTAATCTGTTTCAGGATGGACGATGCATCTTTTATCTTTAAAAATTGTTTTTTTGTTATTTTCTTTGCTCCATACTCATATATCCTTCCATCTGAATAATAGAAATAGTATTCCTTGAAGGTATGACCAGAAAGAATGTCATCCATTTGAGAGGCATCATAAGTGCTATGTACCGATATAATGTTATTTCCATGATAGGAAATGGAATCTCCTGTAAAAACTTGGAGAGCCTCGGTTCCTTCTATCTTCCACAAATCAGCAGGCCATGATGTACCTGCATACGTACCTAGACAAAATAATTTAGCACTTTTAAGCTTCATTATATTCGTATTTTTTATGTTAAAAGTGCCAGCTTTCAAGAGCGCTGCCCCTTTTGAATTTGATAACCACACTTCTCCATCCAAATAATTCTTTTCGTATTTATCTTCAATACCAACTAAAATAAATGCTTCATAAGATTTATCTCCATCAAAGTCATCATAGAAGGTTTTATAAATCGGTTTATTTGTCAATTTCATTACTTTATTGATAAGATCTTGTTCCCTTACTTTCTTCTTATCAATAACAGAATTTGAGTCGAAACTTGATTTCGTTACCATCTTTGCTTCACTACTCTTTGTATCATAATTCGTAACAGATATTAGCATAACAATGCCCAATAAAATACATATCGTCTTTTTCATCCCTTATTCCCTCCTTAATGTCCCTTCCTACTATCCTTTCATAGCTTCATCGTTGTAAGCCATTAATTGCACTCAAAATTAGTTAAATTAAATTTAATTGAAAGGCGTTACTAGTTTAGTATAAAAAAAGGGTACCGTCAATAGTACAATGATTAAGAAAATATATATCATAACCAAATATAGCTTTCCTTTACGCGCAAAATCGTTTATTATTCTTTATGCACTATTATATATACAAATTTTATGTTAACCAAGAATAAGGAGGTATTGAATACCCTGATGCAATCAAGAACGATTCAATATTTATTTTTAATGTTAGGTGTCCTTGCCTTATCCACATCTGCGATCTTTGTTAAATTAGCCGCTGCTCCGGCCTCAGTAACTGCTTTTTATCGGCTTTTCTTTGCAGCACTAATACTGTTACCACTTTCTATATTCAAGAAAGAAAATCGGCAAGCTCTCCGCTCCCTGACGAAAAAGCAGATGGGTTTTGGCCTTCTATCCGGATTGTTTCTAGCAATACACTATGTTTTATGGTTTGAATCCCTGAACTATACCTCTGTCGCAAGTTCAACTGTAATTGTTACCTTACAACCCCTTTTTTCTTTTGTGGGAGGTCATTTCTTATTTAAGGAACTGTTTAGTAAACGTGCGGTCGGCAGTTGTTTGGTGTCTCTATTTGGTTGCTTTATCATCGGCTGGGGAGACTTTGGAATTAGTTATCAAGCTTTGTTCGGAGATGTGCTTGCCTTTATTGCTGCCGGTGTTATCACTGCTTATTTCTTTGTTGGACAGCACCTGCGAAAAGAACTATCGGTTATTCCTTATTCCATCTTAGGGTATTTGAGCAGTGCATTTTTCTTAGGAATGTATACACTTAGCCGACAGGTATCTTTCACTGCCTATCCTCTTTCCACTTGGAAATCCTTTCTCGGATTAGCCATAATTGCTACAATTTTGGGACAAGTAATTTTTAATTGGCTTCTCAAATGGCTGAGCACCTCCGCCATATCAATGAGCATTTTAGGAGAATCCGTTGGAACTTGTATTCTTGCTTATATCATTTTTGGTGAAGTGATCTCATTGCGGCAGGGAGTAGGCATCCTTATTACATTAGCTGGTCTTGCCTTGTTTTTATTTTATTCGAATAACCCTCAGGCAGAAGATTAATTTTGGAATAAGAATACATAATCTCTTTTATTAATTGTTCATTGATTTCAATAGGCAATCTACGATCTGATTTATTGATCGATAAATGAAATAAATTGGTTTCTTACGTCACATTATAAATGAAAAACTGGAGGTATTTATCATGGAAAAAATTAATGTTAAAGAAAAACTGGATCTTTTTAATGAATATTGGAATCCCAAGATTATAGGGGAACTCAATGAATCTTACGTAAAATTAGTGAAACTGAAAGGTGATTTTATATGGCATTCTCACGAAAATGAAGATGAAATGTTCTATGTACTAAAAGGCTTACTGACCATTAAGTTTAGAGATAATGATGTCCACCTGAACGAAGGTGAATTTATCGTAATTCCCAGAGGAATCGAACACATGCCTGTTGCGGAGGAAGAAGTTCACGTAATGCTCATTGAATCAAAAACCACATTAAATACAGGTAATGTTGTAAATGAAAGAACAGTAGAAGACTTAAAGAAAATCTAAATAGAATTATGCTTGGTACTGGCATTATAGAACGAATCTAATTCGAATTAGTATCATTGGCACTAGTATCATGGAGCAGTAATATGGCACAGTTTTATGGCACAGTATTATGGCACAGTTTTATGGCACAGTTTTATGGATAGTATCCAAAGCGCTAGTATCATGAGCCTAGTACCATGACACGGTATCTTGAAATTAGACCGGTCGGTTTTCATATAGCTTTACAAAAAGGGTCACGCTACAGAAAGGATTCTCCATATTCATACATCTCCTTCTGTAGGTGCCCCAATGAGTTTGGTGCTTAGCATTTACTAGTGCAAATCTGGCTCATTTAAAAGAACCATATGAATATGATCCTCCCACTTCCCGTTTATATTTAAATATTTGCGAGAAAGTCCTTCGTTATAAAATCCTGCTTTTTCGGCAACTCTTAACGATCGTATGTTTTTCGGCATAATATTTGCCTCAATCCGGTGAAGTCCGAAATCCTGAAACATGATTTCTGTTCCTTTTTTAAGAGCTTCTGTCATATATCCCTGGTTTATTTCCTGTCCATCCAGCTTATAGCCAAGAAAGCAAGACAAGAATGCCCCTCTCATAATATTCGTAAAGCCAATGCAGCCAATAATTTTTTCTTCATTCCCTTTTTTAAATATCCAAAGCCTGAAGGAGTCATTGTTTTCCAGATCATTGCATAGCAGCTTTTTCTGATATTCGCTGGTATAGAATTCCTCTTCCCTCACTGGCTCCCATTCTTCTAAAAAGGATCGATTTCTGATACAATAATCTGCTACCATCTCTGCATACGAGTCATTGGACGGCTTTAATAAGAGATGTTCGGTTTCGTAAACTGCTTTCATTTGATACCTCCATTTATTCATTTATTTAAAAAATTGCAGGAAAGACATTATATTATCTTTCCTCATACATGTCAACAAACAAATAGTAAAAAAAAGGTTGACACAAACAAATAGTAAAAAAAGCTGAGTTAGAAATAAAAAGCTGAATAAACGGATAAACGGAAACGAATAAAAGGAAATAATGGAAACAAATAAATGAAACTGAATAAACAACAATCCAAATAAATGAAAACCAATAATGATTGAAAGAACTTTGCTCAATATCTCTATATCAAATTGATATTTCAATCATTTCAATGAAAGAGACCTATTTATCTGATTTATGAAAGATACACTCTGTTTCAACACCAAAGCATTTAGTGCAGGAAATACATCTTGCAGGCATTCTGTCACCATTAGCCCAGCGATTAATTAATTCTGGTTCCCGGATAAAAGGACGGCACATTGCGATATACTCTATCTTCGTCTGGTTTAATATATCTTCCAAATGGTTAAAATCCCTGTTTCCTCCGACACAAATAACTGGAATGTCCAGCTTTTCAGCTATGTCTGCTGCATACTTCACAAAATAGGATTCTGATTCTGCCGCTACTTTTCGGATGGTTCCTTCATTTACCCGGGATAATGCCGTACCTCCACTAATTTCAACTGCACTTAATCCCGCTTCCTGCATTGTTTTACACAAATAGGTACATTCTTCAAAGGTCAAACCTTGGTTCATAAAGTCCTCGCAGTTGACTTTAGCCCAAATAGGGTACTCTGCTCCAACAGCCATTCGAATCTCTTGGACAATTTCAACGATAACTCTTGCTCTGTTTTCTATACTGCCGCCATATTCATCGGTTCTTCGATTATAATATGGGGTAAGGAATCGGCTCAGCAGATAGCCATGTGCAGCATGAAGCTGTACACCGTCAAAGCCTGCTTTTTTAGCCCTGACCGCTCCGTTAACAAATGCAGCTTTCATTACCTGGATGTCTTCTTTCGTCATTTCTGTAGCTCCTGCTACGGTTGGCTCATTATCAAACACACTTGGAGCCCACAATACTCCCTCGTTCTTACTTCGGTTCTGAGCACCATTACATACAATTTGGAGAATAATCTTTGCTTCGTACTGATGAACAGCCTCTGTTAATTTCTGATACTCCCCGATAAAAGAATCATCATAGATCGCCATCTGTCCCGGTACTATTTTCTCAAGATTCGTTACGTTCGTTAGCCCGGTAATAATGGTACCTACGCCGCCTTTTGCAAGTTCTTCAAAATGGCTAATCAGCTTTTGTGTCACATGTCCTAAGGCATCTGCCCTCCCGTCATGTGTTGCAGATCTCACAAATCTATTTTTTACTTTCATTCCTG
>JAEWMZ010000296.1 GCA_023392995.1 Bacillota bacterium | reverse complement strand
ACGGACTATCAGAAGAGGTTAGATGGGACTATGAGGTTTATAAAATGAGGCTGGAGGATATGTATTAAGGAATTGATTGACAGAATACAACTTCTATAATAAAATAGTAATAAATACTATTATTGAATTATGAAGACTATTTAATTACCTTTTATGTGCTTGGAGCACAGGATAGGAGGTTCCTATGAAGAGGCTATATCTGTCTATTGACATAAATGTACCTCGCGAAGAGGTTTGGGCAGCAATTATTAATGATAAAAAATATCGTCTGTGGACATCCGCCTTTCAGGAAGGTTCTTATTTTGAGGGAGGCTGGCAGCAGGGTGACAGAATAAAATTTATAGCAGAGTATGAAGGTCAAGTTATAGGTATGATCTCCGAGATTGAGATGAGTGATCATCTAAAAGAGATCTCTATACACCATTTAGGAATTTACAGTGGTGGAGAAGAGGATTATACCAGCGATCAGGCGAAGCTATGGCAAGATAAATATGAGAATTATCATTTTGAAAAGCTGGAGGAGAATAAAACCCGTTTTAGGGTAGAGGCCGAGGTGGAAGAAGTATTTGCGGAAGCGTTTGAAGAACAGTGGCTGGCAGCACTTCATAAGCTGAAGACTTTGTGTGAAGATAAATCAGCAGCCCTTCCAGCCATTACCGTGGAAGTGATTATAGATGCTCCTCTGGCAAGAGTTTGGGACTACTATACAATACCGGAGCATGTGATAAAGTGGAATCGTGCGTCTGAGGATTGGTACTGTCCGAGAGCGCTCAACAATCTGAGTATAGGTGGTCGCTTTTCCTATACCATGGCGGCAAGAGATGGCAGCATGTCTTTTGATTTTTCCGGAACCTATACGGAGATCGTATATTATGAACGAATTATCAATCAATTGGATGACGGAAGGATGATGCAGATCACCTTTCAAGCTTTGAGTGATAAACAGACGAAAGTAATTGAGACCTTTGAAGCGGAGGAGGAAAATTCCTTGGAGCTGCAGCAAGTTGGATGGCAGGCGATTCTGAATAATTTTAAGTCTGCGACAGAACTTGAATTATAGGTATTCGAAGGAAGAAGCCGAGCTGGTACTACCTTGCATAGAATTCACTTTATGCAGCACCGGCTATTTACACAGATGCCGCGTTGTCGTCAATCGGCGTAGGAGCCACTATGGTTTATTCCTCCGCCTTAGTGCAAATATCGGGCACTGATATTTGCAATTTACGAATGGAAGTACTAGTAATTATAAAGCATAAGATTTGTGAGAATGAGTCTGGAGGAATAAGATCTGGACTCATTTTCTTTCGTAATGTTTTAAACAACATATAATGTAGAAGCAACTCACATCAAATTGCAAGTTCTCCCTAAATACAGGATGAATTTTGTACAGAAAACGAAGAAAAAGGCCAGGAAGATGGGGGTAGCCTTTAATAATATTTTTCATTGAAACAGATTAGGGTTTACAGGTGGAGCTATGATTGTTATATTTAAAGCTGAAGAAGTTATTCTGTCGGTCAGTGACTCGAAGGAAGTATTGCAATGAGAAGGACAATGTAATATTTAGAATGTATGGATCGCTATGCCAGAATGTTCTGAACGGCTTAGTAATTAAGAATAGAAAATAAATGAAATAGGAGATAGTATGCAATTTAAAGAATTAAATATAATACCGGAGATACTAAAAGCGCTGGAGAAGGAAAATTATGAAGTACCCACGCCAATACAGGAAGAGGCAATTCCGATTATACTAAATGGTAGGGACGTACTTGGCTGTGCGCAGACAGGAACCGGTAAGACAGCGGCATTTGCAATACCAACCTTGCAATTGCTCAGCCAGACAGGAGTGACGCATACAAAAGAGCAGAAGATCAGGGCTTTGATCATAACACCGACAAGAGAACTTGCTATGCAGATATATGAAAACTTTCGAATCTATGGAAGATATACAAAGCTTACCTCAACCGTGATTTTTGGAGGAGTCTCTCAAAAGCCCCAGGAAGAAAAATTAAAGCAGGGCGTGGATATCCTGGTAGCAACACCGGGAAGATTAATTGATTTAATGAATCAAAGACAATTAGACTTACAGCACATTGAAATGTTCATTTTAGATGAGGCAGATCGTATGCTGGATATGGGCTTCATAAATGATGTTAAGAAGATTATTGCAAAAATTCCTGCGAATAGGCAAACCCTGCTCTTTTCGGCTACCATGCCGCCGGATATTGCAAAGCTTTCCAATGAGCTTTTAAAGAATCCGGCAAAGATAGAGATCACCCCGGTATCTTCTACGGTAGAGATTATTGAGCAGTACTTGTATTATGTCGATAAGGTAAGCAAGAGAGATTTGCTGAGGCACCTTTTAAAAGACGAATCCATAACCTCAGTGCTGGTCTTTTCACGTACCAAGCATGGAGCAGATCGTATCGCTCGCCAATTGGTAAAGGAGAAAGTGACGGCACAGGCAATTCATGGTGATAAATCCCAGGGAGCAAGACAAAATGCTCTAAATGATTTTAAGAATAAAAAGCTTCGGGTCTTAGTTGCAACAGACATTGCAGCGAGAGGAATTGATATTGATGAGCTTTCTCACGTAATTAATTATGACCTCCCGGAGGTTCCTGAGACATATGTTCATAGAATTGGGCGTACCGGCAGAGCAGGTCAGGCAGGAGTGGCAATTTCCTTCTGTGATTTTGATGAGAAGGAGCTGCTTGCCAATATAGAAAAGCTAATTGGAAAACAATTAACAGAGGTAAAGGATCACCCATATCCGTTAATGAATAATTTCCCGGCAGAAAAGAAAACACAGCCAAGAAGAGATTCATCAAGAAGGGCAGTCCCCCAACCTGATTCAACGGATAGAAGGAGTCAATCAGAGCCAGTTTCACTTCAAGCAGACCAGAAGTCAGTTGATCGTAGGCAGGCAGAGCGCAGGCGAGAAAATTATGGACAAGCAGGACGTAAGCAAGGAGAACACGGGCAGGCAGAGCGCAGACAAGAAAATTATGGACAAGGAAGCCATAAGTCAGTAGAACGTGGACAAGCAGATCGCAGGCAGGCAAATTATGGACAGACAGAACGCAAGGGAGCAAATCGTGGTCAAGCAGAATTTGTGAAGGCAGACGGCAGGCAGACAGAGCTTAAGCAAATAGGACGTAATCCAGGGAACCGATATCCAGGAAACCGTAAACCGGCAGATACGAAACCAGCAGTTTTAGAATCTCCTGCATACAAACCTGTTGCTTCAGAATCTCCTGCATACAAACCTGCAGCTTCAGCTCCAAAGAAAAAGTTTCGCATGACAGCAGAGGGCGAATTGAAGGAAAAGAGAAGCACTTTTAGTAAGTTTTTTAAGCATAAGAAGAGAGAAAAATAAGATATAATCTTACTGTTTTCAAAAGCTGGATCAGTATGGATTATAAAGTATATAATCAATTGTCAGAGGATTTTATTTCCCGCTGTGTGCTTAGTAGAATATCAAAAAGCTTATAGAGATTAATTTGATATATATAGCACAAATATATGGAACAAATATTATGAAACGAATATTATGAAATGAAGCACCTCAATTATTTTCTAAGTGAGTAATTCACTTATGGAGATAATAGGGTGTTTTATTTTTACCTTCTATATTTTTAGTAATTGCTGTTTTTATTAATAAGAACCATCCAGTCAGTTTTTGTAGAGATTATCATTCATTACCAGCATAGAAAATATAAGCTGTATCCGATTTGAATCATAATTGTAATATTCCTGCAAGAATGATATAATAACTTTTGTAAAATACTTTACGAAAGTGAGCTGTCAACCGTGGAAAATATAACGAACAAGGATAAGAAAATTATGAATAAGGCTAGTATATCAAAGTTCATTTTGTATCAAGGTGAGACGAATAAGTTGGAGATAGCTACCAG
>JAEWMZ010000253.1 GCA_023392995.1 Bacillota bacterium | reverse complement strand
CCTGCATCGGAATATAAATATTCCAGATAAGCGGTAGAAACCTCTCTGGTTCCCCTGTCATCTACAACAGAATCCACGATTGCTACCGGAGGTTCCGCCAGAATACTAATGCTAGGAGTGATTATCTCATATTCATCCGGATATTCTTTCATGGATAAATAGGCTTCATTTTCCCAGGCTAGCAATACATCTCCCTGACCATTCTCCACGAAGGTAGTGGTCGCTCCACGGGCACCGGAATCCAGTACTAATACATTGGAATATAATTTCTTCATAAATTCCAATACCTTGTTCTCATCATGATTATAGGTCCGATCTGCATATGCCCAGGCTGCCAGGTAGTTCCATCTTGCACCGCCGGAGGTTTTTGGATTTGGTGTAATAATTCCAACACCATCTGCCACCAGGTCATTCCAATCTTTAATCTGCTTCGGATTTCCCTTTCGCACCAGAAATACTATGGTTGACGTATAAGGTGCACTGTTGTTGCCAAATTCACTCTGCCAGCCTTTTTCAATCAGCCCGGCCTCTTCAATTGCTGTGATATCATAGCCTAGTGCTAACGTTACAACATCCGCTTCATTTCCTTCAATTACGGAACGAGCCTGCTTGCCGGAACCTCCATGAGACTGTGTGACCGTGACCTCCTGCCCTGTTTTCTCTTTCCAGTACTTTGCAAATTCAACATTGTACGCCTCATAAAGCTCTCTGGTTGGATCATAGGATACATTGGTGATCTCAACTGATTTTGTATCCTTCGTAGTTTTTTCTGCATTCCCGGAACAGCCGGTTAATAACCCTGTAAGCAATACAGTAACAATACACAGTGATAATAAATTCTTCTTCATGGAACTCCTTCCTACCGCAGCATGTTTGCGATATACCCTTTTTAAGCTTTACAAATCTTCATATATATTATATATGTTTAGTATGTTTTGGATTATACTTTAATTATTATAATTATGCAAGATAAAAAAAGTAAAACGTTTGCGTATTTGATTTCCTTACAAATAGGGAAAATATTACCTAATATAAAACATACAAGAAATAAATTAGAAAACTTCTGTTAAACAGAAAAATGTGAAATGCCGAGCATTTCACATCCTGAATTGAGCGACCTACTTAGTATGTAAAAGGTGCTCCTACACTTTCTCTTATGATCAGCCTATTAGGAAAATAAATTCTGATTGGCAGCTTGTAGCATTTATTAATATGATTAATTAAGGTATCCACTGCCATATTACCCATCTCAATAATTGGCATTTCAACCGTAGTAAGCATTGGGGAGACAAAGCCTGACAATTCTATATTGTCAATGCTAATAATAGAAAGCTGCTGAGGAATTTTGATTCCAGCTTCCACAAAACGGCGCATTGCGGCAATCGCACTAACATCTGTCGCACAAAATACGGCAGTCGGTAAAAGCTTAGCCTTCTTTAGCATTTCATCCGCACCCTGGTATCCTCCGACACCGTTGTGCTGACTTACAATAATCAGATTCGTATCGAATTCCAGCCCATGCTTATGCATTGTATCCACATAAGCATTATAACGGATTTCATTTTCAATTTCTCCAATATATCCAATTCTTTGATGTCCGCGGCTGATTAGATATTCCAATGCCGTTTGGGTAGCTTCATATCCATCACATATAATCTGATTCCAAGCAGAATCAATGACATTTCGTCCCACATATACAAGATTCTTGTAATGCAGCTCAAGAAATCTCATTGCCTCATCACTGAAACGGCCCAGGACAATTGCACCATCCGTTTTTGAGGATTCAACCAGTGAAATTAAATCTCGGTTATATATGTCGAAAACGGAATAGGAAATAGAGATCGAGTATCCACGACTAAGCGCTTGCTGCTCCACTGCTCTCGCAACCTGGGCAAAAAATGGATTATCCTCCATATTTTTATTTCTTCCTAAAATGCATGTCAGGGTACCCGTGTTCTTCGATAAAGTACTATTTTTGTTCCGTTTCAGCTCTCTTGCACTCTGGTTGGGAACATAACCTGTTTCTTTTATGATTGCCCATACCCTGTCTCTTACTTCCTTACTGGCAAAACTGTCATCCAAGGAATTCATAATCCGGGACACAGTAGAAATCGATACATCTGCCCGTTTTGCAATTTCTTTAAGTGTCACAATATTCCCTCCTGCTCCGTGTCTTCTCAAAGCAAGTCATTTTAATATATTCATATATGTTTAGTATACATTGGATTATAGCTGATTCCTTTCTTATATTCAAGTAAAAGATGATAAAAAGTTTGAGTTAGTCAAAATCTTATCAAATCTAACATTCATATTATTAAGTATATGGGAGTTCTTGATATTTCATTTGTGTCGCTCTCACGAAAGACCTTTGTTTCTATGTAGAAGGTATAAAAAATACGGTGCACCGAGAATGGCTACTACCACACCTGCTGGAATTTCAGAGGGTTCGATAATTACCCTCGCTATCATATCTGCACAGGAAAGCAAAGCAGCTCCGATCATTAAGCAGCAAGGTATCAAAAGAGTATGTCTAGACCCTACTAACCTTTTTGCTAGATGTGGGGCTATGAGTCCTACAAAGCTTATACTTCCACTTACCGCTACGCAGGTGCCTGCTAAAACAACCGCCGCCCCTAACAATTTTTTTCTCTCTTTTTCAACGGCTAATCCCAGACCACAGGAAACCTCATCGCCCAAATTTAATACATCTAACACGCGGGATTTCATAAATACATAAGGAATGCAAAGCAGTAACCATGGAAAAAGTACCTGCACAAATTTCCAATCGCTTCCCCAAATACTTCCTGCTTGCCACTTTGCTACAAAATCAAATTGTGCGGAATCCAATTTTACAGTACAGACAGTAGTGAGTGATGTAATTCCTGCCTGCATAGCGATACCATTTAGCACAAGTCTGCTTGGTGATATTCCCTCACCCTTTTTATAGGACAACATATAGATTCCGATCGCGGCTCCTCCAGCTCCAATCAATGCAAGAAAAGGCAATGTAAAAACAGATAAAAAGGACTGTGCCTTGAAAAGTAATACATATAGTATTACCATCAGCCCAGCGCCTGCATTGATTCCCAATAAACCCGGATCAGCCAATGGATTTTTTGTAACACTTTGTATTACACAACCTGATAACGCCAGCCCAGCACCTACAAGCAGGGAAAGTAAAATTCTTGGTAATCGTAGGCCAAATAATATCAGCTCCTCCTTCTCGCTCCCCAATCCGACAAGTGCACGCGCAGAAACGAATGGTGATAGTTTACTGTATCCGGTATTCATACTAATTAGAAAAATACCAATAAGTAAAATTATACCTATTAAAATTATACTGCCATTTTGCTTATTTCTTCTTCGCTGATATGCATCCGTTTGTTTTCCTCTATTAAACATTTAAGATACCCTCCCCTGTGTTCGTGCAATATGTAGAAAAAAAGGTACTCCAATCAGTGCTATAAGTGCTCCAATCGGTAATTCAAATGGAGGGTTTAATGTCCTGGCACCTAAATCTGCCAAAACCAAGAGTAAAGCTCCTAATACGGTAGAGACTGGTATGATCGAACGAAAATCCACTCCCACCAATCTTCTCGATAAATGCGGAACCACAAGTCCGATAAATCCGACTGAACCCACTACAGATACAGCTGTTCCAGCTAAAATCAGAACTGTGAGAGAACACATTCCTCTCATAAGTGCTGTGTTAACACCAAGACCGTTGGCAACCTCTTCACCAAGATTTAAAAGAGTAATTTGAGGAGCTAATAGAAGTGCAACTAGCAATGCAATTATGATACACGGAACGATGATTTTGATTTGAGCCCAATTGGATGCTGCTACTCCTCCCATAGTCCAAAACATCATGTCTTGCGCTACATTAAAATACAATGCAATTCCTTGACTTAGGGCTGTAAACATTGCACTGACTGCAATGCCAGATAACACTAATCTCATCGCACTTCCTCCTCGTGTGGCTGCAAAGCCATTGACAATTCCTGCTGCAATCCCTGCACCCAGAAAGGAAAACAACATAAGCTGCAGGTAGCTAATTCCCGGAAAAGACGCAAAGCAGATAGCAAGCATAACCCCCGCTCCTGCATTGATCCCCAGAAGTCCTGAATCTGCCAAGGGATTTCTAGTTGTTCCTTGCATAATTGCTCCAGCCACTGCTAAAGCAGCACCTACCAAAGCACTTGCAATCACACGGGGCATACGCAAATCTCTGATAATTAAATGTTGTGAATTTGATGAATCAAAATGAAACAGGCTTTCAACTACAATCGATAAAGGAATTTTCATTGCTCCTTGCGTAACTGATATCATCATCACAAAAACTAACACTACGATTCCGAGCAAAATCAAAGTTCCCGCAAACCAAGGTTTTTTGAGAAATTCTAATTTTCTTTCTTTCGTTATTGCAAATGCTTCCGAAGAATCTTTCATTATTACATACTCCTAACACCTTAATTTTTAGCATAATGTTTTTAGTTTTACTTTGAACCCAGATACTACAAAAATACCGGGTATAGATACTGAAACCTAGTCTACACCCGGTATTTTACGCCAAACCAAATAATATCTTATATTATATAGTACTATTTGGTAAGACTTTCACTTACAACCTGCACTCCATATTGAGCGGCCAAAGCTCCACCTGACAAAGCAGACAAATCAATGGTATAAACATGACCTTCTTTCACAGCGGTAAGGTTGTTCCATACAGTGTTTTTGCTGAGTTCCTGCATATATGTTTCATCCTCACTCGTAGAAATAAAAATATATTCTGGATTCATTTCTGCCAGAGCCTCCAGAGACAACTCTCCAATCTCATCTGTCCAGCCCTCTGGGGCTAGCAAGCCCAGTCCATTATCATTATCATAATAAGCAGCACAAGTGCTTATTCCCATGGAATAAACAGTTTTACTCCAAAGTCTTAAAAATGCAACTGATTTTCCTTCCATTGCAATCGATTCCTTTGACTGTGTGATTTGTGACATTAGCGAACTAATAAAAGCTTCTGCCGCTTTTTCTTCTCCAATCACCATAGACACTTCACGGAGCGAATTTTGCCAGTCTCCAAACATCACATTCACATCAAATACAACTACGGGAGCAATTGACTCTAATTGATCATAGATTGCTTCATTCGCGGTAGTCGCAAGTATTAAATCAGGTTTTTGCTCCAATAATTTTTCTAAGTTAACTTCTGTCCCTAAATCAGCAATTTGATATTGTTCAAAATACTGTTTCATGGATTCCCATGTAGACATAATTTCCACTGTATCAGATGCAATTGGTGGTTTTTCCATTGCTAACAGCTTTTCTGTGATCATCCAAGAAGAAACTGCTATCCGCGTTGGTTTTTTTTCAATCGTCACTTTCTTTCCTCTTGCATCCGTATAGGTAATCGGAAAGGAAGTATCTGATGTTTCTGTCGGTTGGACTGATGCTGATATTTCTTCCTCCTTTACATTGGTATTATTGTCATTCTTACTTGTTTCGTTTGTTGATTTGGCACACCCTACAAGCATACTCATTATCATAATTGTAATCATTGCAAAACTAATTATTTTTTTCATGTAATTTTTCCTCCGGTATCATTTTGTGTTAGTCAACACTAACTCTTATTACCGAAACAGCTTAACATAAATAAATCGTAATTAAAATGGAGTATAGTCGAATTCCCTATGGATAATCTTCGTTTGCTTTTTTCATTTCTGATATCTCCACTCGCTTGGAGAGAAACCGTAACGATTTTTAAAACAACGGCTAAAGTAAAGAGCATCTTCATAGCCAATGCTTTCAGAAATTTCTTTTATGCTATAGAATGTAGATTTTAGTAAATTTTGGGCAATACCCAATCGATAATGAATCAAATATTCTATCGGGCTGACCCCCGTATATTGTTTGAATATTCCTGCAAAATACTTTCCACTTATTCCATATCTTCTGCCTAAAGCTTCAAGAGTATGCTGTTCCATATAATGATGCTCCAGATAGTTTTTTGCATCTTCCGCAATTCCAAAATGATCCTCTTTGTTAAAGTTCTGACCACTCGTCAGAATCTCAGCAATAATGGAATATGTCAGTATCTTACTCTGGATCAAAGCCGTTCCATCTATTTTTTTATGTACCTTCCGAGATAATTGGGATAAATCATGAAACTGAAAGACTAGTTTTGAATTTACTCCAACTGTAAATTCATAGGAAGAATGCATATAAGGGGAAAAGTCACTGTCATTGACATATGCCACCTCAAATAGTTCTGCACATTCTCCTGCATGAGTTTCTGCCTTAAAGCATTGATTTGGTGCACAATGAATAATCCGATTGGCGCCGAAACTATATTTCATATCATCCAAATACACCGTTGCACTTCCCTTCAAGGCATAAATGAAGGATGATACTTTTGTCGTGTATTCTTTCTCAATGTGCCCCAATTGATATTTTTTATAGTAAGCTCCTTGCGGAGCAAATGGACGCTTCGCAAACTCCTCTAGAGCCTCATTATAATTTATATTCATGATGCTTCCTCCGATAAGTACCTTCCCTTTCAGACTGTGTCATAAATGATTCCTCCTTTAATTAGTTGCAACTAACTTAGTTCTCAAATAAAAACGCTCATAGAGCGTTTCCACTTGTTAGGATAGATGAAATCACTTTGAGATTCTAGTCCAATCCGTCTTTTTTATTCCAATCAGACCAAAATAATCCTGCTCTCATCCCTGGTAAGAAAAAATACTAATGACTCTTTTCCATGCTTCCAAAAGCACATCCTCACGATATACTTTATCGTAGAAGGTATGAAAACGTCTTGTCCTGCACTTCTTAACTGTCAGCTGCGAAAGTTCTATTATTGCCGGGAGGAAAAATATGCTCTTACCATTTCAGCTGTGTACCGAATATCCTCCTCCGTATGAGCATCTGAAAGGAAGATCGCTTCAAACTGAGCCGGTGCAATATAGATTCCACGCTCCAGCAGATAATGAAAGAACTCTGCATACTTCTTCGTATCGGAGGTTAAGGCACTTTCAAAATTAGTAACTTTTGTATTGGTAAAGAAGGCGCTTTGCAAAGATCCAATTTGATTCACTTGTATGATTCCTGCATCAATCCCCGGCTGGAAAGCTTCCTTTAATGCTTCTGCCTTCCGGTTAAGCTCCTGATAAATCTCAGGATTCTTCTTCAAGATAGAGAGGGTTGTAATTCCTGCCGTTGTAGCTATTGGATTACCCGACAGTGTCCCTGCCTGATAGACATCTCCCAGGGGAGCTACCAGCTGCATAATCTCTCTTCGGCCGCCGTAAGCGCCGATTGGCATACCACCGCCTACAATCTTACCTAGTACAATCAAGTCCGGCTGTAGCTGAAAATATTCCGCTGCTCCGCCAAGCGCAATCCGAAAGCCCGTAATAACCTCATCAAAGATCAATAGAGAATCATTCTCACTGGTCATTGTCCGCAGTCCTTCCAGGAATCCCTGTTCTGGCAGCACAACACCCATATTAGCTGCAACCGGCTCTACAATAACTGCTGCGATCTGTCCCTTATATTGTTCAAACAGCTTCTCCACGGAACTCAAATCGTTATAGTCCGCCACCAGGGTGTGATCCGTATAAGAGCGGGGAACCCCGGCACTATCTGGCACTGTGTTGGAAATCACAGCAGAACCTGCTTTCACTAGCAAACCATCCGAATGACCATGATAGCAGCCTCTGAATTTAATAATCTTATCCTTTTTGGTATAGCCTCTGGCAACACGGATTGCACTCATAACCGCTTCCGTTCCTGAACTGACTAATCGAAGCATCTCCATACCAGGCATTAGCTCACGGATTAATTCTGCCAGAACCACTTCATTTTCCGTTGGTGCACCAAAGGTCAAACCATTTTCACAAGCCTTGGTTACGGCTTCCACCACTTCTTCTCTGGCATGTCCAAGGATGGCCGGACCCCAGGAGCCTATAAAGTCAATCAATTCATTTCCATCGGCGTCTGTAATTCTAGCTCCCTTCGCTTTATGTATAAATAAAGGGGTTCCGCCTACGGAACGAAAGGCTCTAACCGGGCTGTTCACTCCTCCCGGCATCAGCTCATAGGCTTTTTCATATAATTTTTGCGAATTGTCCTGCTTCATCTTTCCTTACTCCTTTAACCACGCTGCAACATCCAGCGCGTGATAAGTAATAATAATTCTTGCACCGGCACGTTTTATTGCCAGAATATTCTCCATTACGATCTTCTTCTCATCAATCCAGCCATTTATTGCCGCTGCTTTTACCATGGAATACTCACCGCTTACATTATAGGCGGCCACTGGACAGTCCACATAATCCGCCACTGTTTTTAATACATCCAGGTATGCCAGTGCCGGTTTTACCATGACCATATCAGCCCCTTCCAGCAAATCCTCTTCCACTTCAAGAATCGCTTCCCGAACATTGGAGGCGTCCATCTGATAGGTCTTGCGATCGCCGAAACCGGGAGCAGAATAAGCTGCATCGCGAAAAGGCGAATAATAACCGGAAGCATACTTCGCGCTATAGGCCAGGATTGCGATATCGGTAAAGCCCTGGGCATCCAATGCTTCACGAATCGCACCCACTCTTCCATCCATCATATCGGAGGGCGCGATGATATCTGCTCCTGCTCTTGCCAGGCTTACGGAAGCGCTTGCCAACAAAGGAAGCGTCTCATCATTCATTACCTTGCCGTCCTTAATCACCCCGCAATGACCGTGATCCGTGTATTCACACAGGCACACATCTGCAATCACCAGTAGTTGGGGATACTTCTTCTTAATATAACGTATTGCTTTCTGGGTAATCCCCTCGTCATCATAAGCTCCGCTGCCAACCGCATCCTTATGCTCAGGGATACCAAAGAGCAGAACACCGGAGATTCCAGCCTTGTATACGCGGTCTAACTCCTCATCCAACTGATCAATGGAAAACTGATAAATTCCAGGCATGGAGGCAATCGGATTCTTTATGTTCTCTCCTTCTATTACGAAGATTGGGTAAATTAACTCTGACGCTGACAGTCTGGTTTCCCTTACTAAGTTTCTCATGGCTTCACTTACTCTTAGCCGTCTCATTCGTTTCATATATAACCACTCACCTTTCCAAAGCCTGCTCCCCTGGATACAGGCAATGATATCTATTCTATATTTTTTTAATCACACTAACTGCCATTCTCCATGCAAGGACGCGTGGTGCTGGATGTGATTTGCTCTGTATTTCACATTAACTGATATTCGTCCACTAAGTCGCATAATGCCGGATGTGATCTGCCCTGCATTTCACATTAACTGATATTCGTCCACTAAGTCGCATAGCGCCGGATGTAATCTGCTCTGCATTTCACATTAACTGATATTCGTCCACTAAGTCGCATAGTGCCGGATGTGATCTGCTCTGCATTTCACATTAACTGATATTCGTCTACTAAGTCGCGTGGTGCTGGATGTGAAATGCTCTACATTTCACTAGCTGACATTCAACCACTAGCTCGCATGGTGCAAGATTTGAAATGCTATGCATTTCACCTAATTCGTAGCTTGTACACAACTAACAATTTCCTGTACTAATCCTGGAGCACTTGCCTCTTTGGCAACAAATAAATTCGTAAAGCCATAATCCACTAATGCCTTCTTTGTAGCCTCACCAATACATACCATATTGGCAGTCTTTAATTTACTTCTCTCTTCCGGTACCATTCCACTAAACAGCCCGCGAACTCCCGAAGCGCTGGCAAAGGTCAGATAATCGTAACGCTGTAGCTGCTCCGCCTCCGGTAACAGCTCCTGCTCCACTTCTCTGACATCATAAATCTTAATATCATCATAGCGGATGGCATGCTTCTCAAGGGTATTGACCAGCTCCTCCGATCCCTGCTCTGCCCGGGGAATAAGAATTCGATTGTCTCCGTCTTCAAGCAGGCTGCTCAGTTCCTCAGCCAATGCAGTGACATTTGCCTCGGAGGGAATAAAATCAGCATGAAAGCCCTGGCTTTTCAGGGCTGCCTGTGTTCCCTTACCGATTACCGCAAACTTTAATCCGGCAAGTCTTCTCATATCAAGGTCTAATTCCTTCCATCTTAAAAAGGACTGCTCTACCGCATTTGTACTTGTAAATACCAACCATTGATATTGTTCAATCGAGCTTAAAGCCTGGTCAAAAGCTGTATTATCCTTATAAACCTTGAGCAGGGACTGACTGATGACATCGGTGGCAGCACCCATTTCTTCCAGCTGCTGCATCAATTTATCCGTGATATTTGGAGTGCCTGTGATACCAACCTTGATCCCTGACAGAGCAAGCTCTTCCTTTGCTTTAAAGTGAAGGGAGGCTACCTCTCCAACAACGATAATCGCAGGTGCCTTAATCCCTGCTTCCTTCACCTTCTGGCAGATATCCTGCAGGCTGCCCCTTGCCTCCTCCTGCCATATGGTTGTACCGTTTGACACGACGGCTACCGGCGTATCGGCAGGTCTGCCATTCTTCAGAAGGGTTTCTGTAATCTTCTCAAGGTTTCCGACACCCATCAGTATTACCAGGGTGCCTCCCAGTTTAGCCAGATATTTAAAATCCTCCGGCAGATTACCTTCTTCATCCGCGGTATGACCTGTCACAACAGAGAAGCTCTGACTTGCTCCCCGGTGCGTAACCGGAATTCCGGCATAGGCCGGTACGGAAACCGCTGAAGTAATGCCTGGAATCACCTCATAAGCAATTCCATGCTGCTCCAGAGTCAGAATCTCTTCTCCTCCACGTCCAAAGACAAAGGAATCACCTCCCTTAAGGCGAACCACCCGCTGATATTTCTTTGCCTGCTCTACAATAATCTGATTAATTTCCCGCTGTGTGACTGCATGGTTTCCTACAATTTTACCTACATTAATTTTTTTACAGCCATCTTTTAAATATTGCAGTAAACTGGGGGATGCCAGTCTGTCATAGATAACCACATCACAGGTCTTTAATAATTGCAGACCTTTACAAGTAATCAGCCCTGGATCTCCGGGGCCTGCACCAACAAGATATA
>JAEWMZ010000231.1 GCA_023392995.1 Bacillota bacterium | reverse complement strand
TAGATTAATATGATAATGATAAAAGCACCAATTCCTAAAATACAATATGCTGCATTATTGTCAATTAATTCAGTAAAATTCATTACTTAACCCTCCATCTAACCGTATATCCTTATTCTTTATCCTTATATCTGGCAATTGCAATATCCAAAGCAAAACATCCCTTGTTTAAATTCCTATATTGATTTGTCCGTACCCCTTCAATTATATAAACAACTTACAGCATTACTAGACGAATTTCAAAACAATAATGAAATAACTTCAAAAGCGATAAATCCGCAATCCTCCCATGCTAATCTAGCCTATCATTTATATGGTTTTTCACTATTGAGGGATAGAATCAAATATATCCATCAATCTTTCTAATTCTTCATTTGAATAATATTCAATCTCTATGGATCCTTTGTTTTTTTGTTTTTTATGTATGGAAACCTTTGTCCCAATAATACTTCTGATTTTATCTTCTAAGTTACGATAAATAAAATCATCTTCCTGCTTATCTTCTGCTTGTTTTTGTGGTTTCTCTGACAATGCACTTTTAACCAATTTTTCTGTTTCTCTTACGCTTAATTTCTCATCAAAAATTTTACAAGCCATAATGTATTGCTTCTCTCCATCTTCAATAGATAGTAAAGCACGAGCATGTCCACCTGTAATCATATCATCAATAATCATTTGCTGTACACGATGATCCAGCTTGAGAAGTCTCATGGAATTAGTAACTGCAACTCGACTCTTTGATACTCTCTCAGCAACTTCATCTTGCTTTAATTTAAAGTCTTGAATAAGCCGCTGGTACGTCTGGGCTTCTTCGATGGCATTAAGATCCTCACGTTGTATGTTTTCGATTAATGCTATTTCCACCACTTCTTGAGGAGAATAATCCTTGATTATTGCAGGTACTTCCTTTAGCCCCGCCATTCTGGCAGCTCTCCATCTTCTTTCACCAGCTATTATTTCATATAACTTGTCTTTTTTCTGTAGGATCAGTGGCTGAATAACTCCATATAGTTTTATAGAATCCGCTAACTCTTGTAAGGCATCCTCATCAAACCTCTTTCTTGGTTGAGATCGATTGGGTTCTATCTTATTTATAGCTATCAATGTTTCACGTGAAACATTCTCTTCTTTTTTCTTATTGTCAACTTCAATTATATTCTCGGGAATCATAATATCCAGACCCCTGCCTAAACCTTTTTTTACGGACATATACTCCCTCCTTCTAATACTCCTCTGTACTGTCTTTTTCGATTACTTCGCTTGCTAATTGGCGATAACCATCTGCACCTGCCGATTTTGAATCGTATATATTAATTGGTAAGCCGTGGCTTGGTGCTTCTGCTAATCTGACATTTCTGGGAATTATCGTTTTATATATGTTTTGCTTTAAGTTACTTTTAACATTCTCAACAACTTGCAATGAAAGATTAGTTCTTGCATCATACATTGTAAAAACAACACCTTCCATTTCTAAGGTTGGATTTAATCTTTGTTTGACAAGATTAATCGTATGTAAAAGTTGTGTTAGACCCTCCAGTGCATAAAACTCGCACTGAATTGGAACTAAAACTGTGTCAGCTGTAGTCATCGCATTAACAGTAAGTGTATTCAAGGATGGAGGACAATCAATAATAATGAAATCATACTCATCTCTGATTTTTTCAACATGTTTTTTTAAAATATATTCGCGACCCTCTACTCCAATTAATTCAATCTCAGCTCCGGCTAAATTGACATTGGAAGGTAATATATCTAATCCTTCAATTGACGTATGTATTCTACACTCCTCTAAGGAACACTCACCAATAATCATCTGGTATATGGTGTTATTTAGATTGTTTTTCTCCACACCAAGTCCACTTGAGGTATTTCCTTGGGGATCAATATCAATTGTTAGAACTTTTTTATTCCTTTCAGCAAGGCAAGCTGATAAATTAATTGCTGTAGTTGTCTTCCCTACTCCACCTTTTTGGTTCGCAATTGCAATAATTCTGGCCATGTTGCTTCCCTCCTTCCAGCGTTTATTAATATTTCTTCTTATGAATTTACACAGAAATTATTATAACACCATTTATATTTTATAGCTATAGTATTTTATGATTTATAGAGTATAATCGGTTAAACATTTCAATATATATGTTTCACGTGAAACATTTGTTTAAAAAAAGTCAAAATTAATTATTTTGGCTATATATCTCATGACTATTATTAATATATCATTTTGAATAATAGTATAAAAAATATCTTCTATACTTGTTTTATCACTATCAATCTCGAAATATATAAAAATCGTTATTAATTTCTAGCTTTGATTATAATATTTTATCCATAGACACATATACATCGACAGTTGGATCATATTATGTTATCTCTTTAAACTGTAACTTTGTATATACTAGTTTATAACTATAGTGTGGTCAATATCATATCATAAATCATGACCACCGGCTTAGCCGGTGGTTTGCTATCCCCCTATAAGGGGGTGTTAACTGCTTGCGCCCGGAAGGCGCACTGAAGATTTCGCCAGCTGCACTTTATCCTCAGGCTAGCCCTAAAGGGCTGATTTTAGAGCCTCCTTAGCCATGCTATCCCCCTGGGAGCTTCCTATGGCTTAGTTTATCAGCTTCCCTTTCAGGGATTATTTGCTGCTCTTTTTTACCGGCTCACCCGTGAACGGGTCTATATATTCATTCAGTGTGAGCTGGTCATTTAACAAATCTTCTTGCAACTGTTTCTGAATGTACTCCTGTATTTTCTTGGCATTCTTTCCAACAGTGTCTACATAGTAGCCTCTGCACCAGAAATGCCTGTTTCCATACTTGTACTTCAGATTTGCATGCCTTTCAAATATCATCAGTGAACTTTTTCCCTTCAAATACCCCATAATTTCCGATACACTATACTTGGGTGGTATTCTTACAAGCATATGTACATGATCCTTGCAGCACTCTGCTTCTATTATTTCTATCTCTTTTCTCTTACACAGCGTGCTCAAGATCTCTGCTACATCTGCCTTCAATTTTCCGTATATCACTTGCCTACGATATTTTGGGGCAAAAACTAAATGATATTTGCATTCCCATGTTGTATGTGCTAATGTATTCATATCCATATCGGATACCTCCTATGTATTTTGTTTGTGAGCTGGCAAAACCCACATTCATTATAACATAGGAGTTTTTTACTTGAAGCTAAAGCTATCTGGGGACTCACCTCCATAGGAGGTGGTTTATTTTTATCTGTGATACAAGAATAAAAAAACGATGTTTCACGTGAAACATCGTTTTTTATTCTTATCTATTATAGTAAATCCACAAAATTATTCTTAATAGCATAAACCGCTGCTTGAGTTCGATCTGATACATTAATCTTTTTAAATATGTTTGATACATGGTTTTTAACTGTCTTTTCACTAATTGCTAACATATAAGCAATTTCTTTGTTGAATAAACCTTCTGCTAATAATTTCAAAACTTCGATTTCTCTTTTTGTAAGAGAATCATCAGAAGTTGACATATTCTTTTTTTCATCAAGTCTAGCTCTTAATATTGGAGCAAGCTCAGGCTGAATAAAGCTTTCCCCACGATAAATACTAAAAATAGCTTTCTTAAGTAAGGAAGAATCCGAATCTTTTAAAACATAGCCATCTACACCAATTTCTACTGCTCTAATTAAATACTCTACTTCGTTATGAATTGTTAATATTAAAACTTTAACTTTTATCTTGGTTTCTCTAATATACTGTAAAACCTGGAGCCCATTCATATTGGGCATGTTAATATCCAGCAAAAGAACATCCGTTTGTTTCTCATTAAGAATCTCAATACACTGCTTTCCGTTACTTGCCTCAGCATTAACAATAATATCACCATCTAATTCTAAAAGCTGTTTAATTCCTTCCCTAACCATTGAATGGTCATCCGCGATCATTACATTAATCGGCTTAATCATTTTTTTCCTCCTCGCATTTTGCAAAAGGTACAGAAACTGTTATTATTGTTCCCTTTCCTTTATCTGATTGTATTTCGAATGTTCCTGATAATAGAGCCGTTCTTTCTCTCATAAATGTCAATCCAAAACTTGACGACTGCTCTGGCGTATTAGGCTGTACCTCATCCATAATAAAACCTGACCCATTATCTTTGATTCTTAGGTGTATCCTGCTTTCATCATAAGTAATATCTATATTGATCAAAGACGCATTCGCGTGTTTGAGAATATTATTACAAGCCTCTTGTATTATTCGAAATAATGTAAGGCGGATTACAGGTAGAATTTCTTTTTTCTCTTCATTTGCCTGAACTTTAACCTGTATATTATTTAAATCCATTATCTTATTAGCATAACGCTGAACAGTAATTGTTAAACCAAGATCATCCAAAGTCATAGGCTTTAAATTGTAGATAATTCCTCGCATATCATTAATAACTGACTTGATTGTATTTGACATTGTATTCAACTCAAGTTTTGCACGTATCGAGTCAATATCAATTAGTTTTGCACATAACTCAGATTTGTGAACTAAGCTAGTTAAATTTTGAACTGTTGTATCATGTAAATCTCTTGCTATTCTTTGGCGCTCCAGTTCTTGTGCCTCTAATAAACTTAATCCCTTATCAATAATTCTTTGTCGCTGCTCAGGCTTGACAATTATATTTTCAGCCTCAGTAACTAATATATCAATATTTTTAGCAGAGGCTCTAAGTCCTTGAATCTTTTGGCTTAATTTTTCTTTCTCTTCCAATATAGAGTCAATCTCGCCTTTTAAAAGATTAATCTCCTGGTGTATACGATCCGAATCAAAGGATTTTATATATAGCGGTGTGAATACCTCTCGATTATGTATCTTTGTTCGCTCTTTCTCGCTTAACTCAAATTCTTTCTCTTCTAATAAGCTTATTTTATTTTTCAAATTAACTTTTAAAGAATAAAGCTGTTCTTCAAAATCCAAAGCAAGATCTCGTAATAAGATTGCGGAAGCCTTTCTTTCTTCAATTAATTTAACTTTCTGTTCTTCTGTGTATTTATTATCTCCATACATCACATTAGCTTCCTCTCTACGCTGATTAATTTAGACAATTGCGAAATAATATATTTTTGTAATTGTCTACACAGCCGATATTATTTCTTCGCTCCAACGCTTCCTTCGGGCTTAGCTTCCGCTTCGAAACAATATCAGCTTTGTAGACAATATCTTCAACTAATTAGTTTCGCAATTATCTATTGATTAATTTATTTCATATTGAAACACATAGAAATATAACCAACTCTGTCTTAAACCAATCATATTTTTATATTTTAATTAATTACATTTCGAACATAATTTAACTAAATCCCCTTGCTTCATGGTCATATTAACATAGGGAATGCCATTTTCTAAATATTCTTCGCTATCATTTGCAAAGCCTATGGTTCTAAAAAAACCTTGCGCTTCAGAAATTGTTTTTATCATAACATCATTTATTCCTGATGTAAAAGCCTTGCTTAATAACATTTTAACGGTAAAGTCACCATACTTTCTTCCCCGATACTCCTTTAAAACAGCCACTTTATCTATGATACATACTGTTCCATCATAAATTATACGTCCAGTTGCAACAGGAACCTTTTCTATCTCTTTCGATTGCTTTTGCCAATGTTCATTTTCTTCATAAATAATTGCATGCATTGCCATATCATCAAGTCCATCGAATTCCACATCTTCTGGAATTCCATATTCCTCAACAAAAACTTTTCTGCGTATCTTTAAAATCTCTGACAAATCGTCACCATAACATAACAACTTTCCCTGTATCAGCATACTACACCTCGTTATTAAAAAGTTATCCTTCTTTCCTTTAAAAAGACTTTTGCCTTATTACTCAATAACTATTAATCTTAAAAAAATTATACAAAATTACTTATTATAAATTTTGATAAATCATTTACTGATAGTTAATTACTTACCATCCTTTACTTATAATCTAATACTGATAAACTATTATTGGTAAACTACTATTGATAAACTACTATTGATAATCAATAGTAGCCAATATTGATCGCTAAATACTTACCGTTATTATGAATCAGCTATTATGAATCAGTTATTCATGACCATTTTTAAGAATCAGTACTATGAACTCAATACTAAAATACATTTTTTAAAATCAATAATGAAATACATGTATAAATATATCTATATCATTTTCATTTAATATATAAATTTATAGCTCAACCTTCTTATAATGGTTCTTTGGAAGGTTTTCCTGCGCTTCTTGGATAATTCTTGGGAGTTATGCTTGTCTTTCTTATTACAACCAGAGATCGTTCAATATCTGTATCAGGCAAAGTGAACTCCTTAACTTGATCAACTTTACCACCTAGAATTTTCAATGCATTCTGAGAAAAAAATAGTTCTTCTTCTACTTTACCAGATTTATAAGAAATAAAAAATCCGTCTTTTTTCACATATGGAAGACAATATTCTGCTAAAGAAGATAATTTAGCAACTGCTCGGGATACACATAAGTCGAATTTTTCTCGATATTCGACTTTTTTAGCATAATCCTCTGCTCTTCCATGAAGTGTTTTCACTTTTTCTAAACCAAGCTTCTCTATTACTTCATTCAAAAATATCAAACGTTTATTTAAGGAATCTAGCAAAATCAAATCAATATCCGGATAAACTATTTTCAAAGGTATTCCTGGAAAACCTGCTCCGGTACCTACATCCAGCACTCTTTCCTGCGTTAAAGATACGCACTTTACAATGGATAAACTATCTAAAAAATGCTTTATTATAACTTCTTTAAAATCAGTAATTGCAGTAAGATTCATAACCTTATTCTTCTCTACTAAAAGCTCATAATAGTCAATAAACTGCTGAACTTGTTTCTCAGATAAGTCAATTTTAAGCTGTTCCAAGCCATGATAAAACTCTTCTATATCAGGATATTTGTCGTTTCTCATATTTTCTCCATTTCCAAAAGTATAAGTATACTATTGTTTATCGTATTAAGTTATCTTACTCACTAACTTATTATTCTTCTCAGTGTGTACTTCCTGTTTTGTAACCTTTGTATACTTACTGATATCTTTCATCATCAACCTTCATGTTCAGACTTTCGCCTTCGGGGTCTTCATCTCCAGACCCTTGTCTTCGGATTTATTTATTCTCTCTTTTACTCAGCTCATCTTCAATTTACTATAACTACTACCAAAATCAATTACAAATTACTTTTTATAAACTTTCTACTATATCTCCGATGAGTAATCGCTTTCTGAAAAGGCTGCCGCAATAATTACATAAAATATAGCTTTCGTGTACTTTATGTCATAATGCAACAGCCTATCAAATATGTTTATTGTAATTATCTTCGTTATTCTACTCTTTATCCTGCTCTTTATATTGAGTTAGATAAATGAGTAGCACCGAGATATCTGCTGGTGAGACTCCCGATATCCTGGATGCCTGTCCTATCGAGGCCGGTTTGAATTTGATCAGCTTTTGTCTTGCTTCAATTCGTAAACTAGGAACATCCATGTAATCAATACTATCTGGAATTCTACGATTCTCCAGTTTTTTGAATTGTTCAACCTGCCTGAGTTGTCTTTTGATATATCCATCATATTTTATATTTATATCTACTTGTTCTATAACATCTACTGCTAAAACAACCCTATTTTTATCAATGCTCTCTAAGACCTCATATGACAACTCAGGTCTGCGAATTAAATCTGCCAAGGTGGAGGCAGTATTAAGAGGTGAACTTCCATATCTCTCCAAAAGCTCCTGAACCTCCTTAGTCGCTCCAACGACTGTTTTCTCAAGGCGTTCTATCTCTTTTTCGATCTGCTCCTCTTTCGCTATGAGTCTTTGATAACGGTCCTCATTGATTAATCCTGCTTCATATCCCTTTCTAGTCAAACGAATATCAGCATTATCCTGACGCAGAAGCAAACGGTATTCTGCTCTTGATGTCATCATACGATAGGGCTCATGGGTCTCCTTTGTAACAAGATCATCAATCAGAACTCCAATATACGCTTCCGAACGATCGATAATAAAAGGTTCTCGTTCAAATATCTTCATTGCAGCATTGATACCAGCCACCAAACCTTGCGCCGCCGCCTCTTCATACCCGGAGCTGCCATTAAACTGGCCGCCCGCAAAGAGTCCTTCTATTTCCTTAAATTCTAACGAAGGCTTTAATTGCAAAGGATTGATACAATCATACTCAATTGCATAGGCACTTCTTACAATATTAGCATTCTCAAGACCCGGCACGGAACGATACATCTGATATTGAACATCTTCCGGTAATGAACTTGACATACCCGCGATATACATCTCATTCGTAGAGATTCCCTCCGGCTCAATAAATACCTGATGTCTCTCTTTATCTGCAAATTTTACAACCTTATCCTCAATGGAAGGACAATATCTGGGACCGGTTCCCTTAATATTTCCAGAATACAAAGGTGAGCGATCTATATTTTGCCGTATAATCTCATGAGTCTTTTCATTTGTATAAGTTAACCAACAGGATATTTGGTCCTTCGTTAACTCCTCCGGATTTGTTATAAAGGAAAATGGAACTACCTTTTCATCGCCAAATTGCTCCTCCATCTTAGAAAAATCGATTGATCTTCGATCAATTCTAGCGGGAGTACCAGTCTTAAAGCGATACATTTCTATTCCAAGAGCCTTTAGAGAATCCGTTAGGTGCGTCGCTGCCTGCAATCCATTAGGCCCAGTATGATTTACCACCTCACCATAGATACATCTCGCATTTAGATAAGTTCCAGTACATAGAATTACTGCCTTACAAGGATAGATAGCACCAGAGAAGGTTTTCACCCCTGTAATTTTTTTATCTTCCACAAGGACCTCTGTTACCTCTCCCTGCTTAATCGTTAAATTTGGTGTATTCTCCAGTACCCTTCGCATCGTTTTAGAATACTCCTGCTTATCTGCCTGTGCTCGCAGAGAATGCAC
>JAEWMZ010000103.1 GCA_023392995.1 Bacillota bacterium | reverse complement strand
TACTCTTTCCATCTTCTAAATTGATTGTCTTGGTTTTTTTATAATTAAATATGGTCAGCTCCACAACATTCTCCGGCAGGACGCTTTTCTTTATATCAAAACCATTTTGCTCAAGATATGCCAAGGTTTTTACGCAGGAAGGATAAACATAGTAATGATTCAGTAATTGATCTCCTACTTTAAAGTTCAGCTCAATCACCGGATTTTCCTGGGTTACCTCCTCTATTGTCACCTTGCCTAATTCTTCTTTATAAATCTCAAACAGCTGAGTCAGACTGTCACCGGATAAACTAAAATTGATTCCCTCCTTGGAGTTTGTTCCCTTCGAGTCGTAATTAAGTAACTCTGTAACATAGTTTACCCAGATCTCCTTAATATCCTTTTCCTGCCACTTGTAAATCGGGTAATGTACCTTCTTATATGCAGGATCGGTATAGATTTGATTTAAGCTGTCCTTGCATTCCTCTAAGGTAATACCATAGCAGCGGTAAACTTCACGCCCACTTTTCAGTGTATATTTTACATAATAGGTAAAAACATGATTGTCTGAATAGTATGCGTAGTAATCATTTCTATCCTTCTTCTTTATCCTATTCTTAACACCTATTTCTGCCATCTTATAAGCTGCTTGAACATCAGTGAGCTTCATCTTGTTCAGCTCATATTCAAATGTTCTGCGGTACTCCGGCTTTCCATCCACGAGTTCATAATTATATATCCCTTGATCAATGCCTGACATTGAGATGCTCATGGCTTCTATGTCGTTTCGCTCTGGAAGATAGTCATCATAACCAAATACATCAAAGCGTAATACTACTGCAAGGGCTACAACCACTACCGCGCTTATCAGCATTTGTATCCTGTTCTCAAAGATACTTCTAATATCAAATTCAAACAAAACTTGTATTAATCCATAACTTACCACAAATGCAAAAATCATTCCAAAGATAAACCATCCCTCGTGCTCAGAAGAGACAATACTTTTTAATAAAATTCCTCCTCCCAGTGAAAGGGGAATTACTAGCAGAAATTTTATAATTGGCTTCGATACTTGAAAGGCCATCGATCTGCCTGCCGCTTCGGAGGATCTCTTTTTATAAAGTAATAATGCGCATCCCAGCAAAATAATGGTTGCCGCTACCGAAAAGATAATCCCCCAAGCATACTCATTTCCCTTAAGATTGTGATCTGCAATATTAATATAGCTTTCTATGGGAGAAAGAAAGGAGGTATTTCTACCGCCGGTATATTGAGCATAGGTAGCAAAAAAGCTGGCGCACAGAGCATCCTTTAATTCCCTGACAACCGGTACATAAAGCAGGAATACACCGGTACCGCAAATGCTGATAATCAAATTGCCGGTCATCATAACTGCGATTATGGTTATGGTATAGCTCATACAGAAAAAGAGAAGGTTAATTCCTACCCCTTTGATGGCTGCTGCAAAGATATCTGTGTTCATATAGTGATTCACACTTAATATCAGCAAACTAATCAGCAGGTTGATCAGATACGGTATAAAATAGATTAACACTCCGTTGAGATAGGAGGTGAAAAATAAGTGCTCTCTTCGCACTGGAAGACTATGATAAAAGTCCACCTTTTTTCTGGAGTGAAGATAATAGAATCCGCTTAAGCCACACACAATTGCACAGATTATCGTTGTAGCAATCAGAATATAATTACTCGGTCCTACAAATCCAATTAATTGAAGCTTTTCCCACTCCGAATAATCCTGGCCTTTAAAATTACTGATTACGATCGCACAAAAAATCGGAAGCAAGACAATAAAGGCAAGCATGGAAAGAATAACGCTCCACATCCTCCGCTTCATATCCTCAATCTGTAACTTAATAAATGAGTTTTTTAATGTCATATCCGACTACCTCCGTTTCGCTTACGAATATTTCTTCCAGTGATAAGGGTATGGTTTCTGAAAACACGGTTGCGGCTTTTTCCATTCGAAGCTCGATTTCTTCCATAGTTCCTCTTATGGTTATTGTATAAAGGGAACCTCTTTGTTCTACCTTTAACAACTCCATACCTTTAAATATCTGTGATACCGGAGCAGTGCCCTGGAATACACATTGCACCTTGTTGATATTCAGCTTCATATCATAGAGCTCCTTTGATAAGAGAATTCCTCCCTTATGCATCAATCCCACATGATCACAGATATCCTCCAGCTCTCTTAGATTGTGGGAGGCAATGATCACGGTGAGATTCCGTTCTTCAATCTCCTTGGCAAATATACTTTTTACCGCCTGACGTACCACAGGATCGAGGCCATCAAAGGTCTCGTCGCAAATCAGATACTTCGTATTAGAGCAGATACCACATAGAATGGACAGCTGCTTTTTCATTCCCTTTGAGAAGGTATTGATCTTTCTATTTTGATCCAGTTCGAAATGCTCTAACAATTTTTCAAAGCGCTTCGTATCGAACCCTGGATAAGCCGCTTTGTAAAATATCTTTAAATCCTTTGGTGTACCATTGTTAAAGTAATATTGTTCATCTGAAATATAAAAGAATAAACTCTTTGCCTCAATATTCTCATATACCTTCATGCCATCTACTGTAATCGTTCCGCTATCCGGTCGTATGATACCACAGAGCATTCGTATAAACGAACTTTTTCCTGCACCGTTAGTTCCAATAAGACCAAACACATTGCCCTCTTTCACCTTAACGGACACCTGATCCACCGCTTTTATATTATCGAATTGCTTGCTAACCTCTATCGCCTCAATCATCTGCCGATCCCCCCTTATATGTTTGTTTTACCTTAATTATGAACTCCTCTTCCGATATCCCAATTCGTTTTGCTTCCTGGGCAACCTGAACTAACTCCTGAAATATCTCCATACGTTTCTGCTGTAGCAGCAGGTCATCAGCAGTGATAAAGCTACCTTTGCCTTTCACAGAGTAGATATATCCCTGTCGTTCCAATTCGGCATAAGCTCTTTGAATCGTATTAGGGTTGATCGAGAGATCCATTGCCAGGGCACGCACGGATGGCAGCTGACTATCTGGCTCTAAGACACCTTTTAGGATCAGTTCTTTAAATCTTTCTACTACCTGTTCATAGATTGGTCTGCGATCTTTATAATTTATAATGATCATCTGCTCCTCCTTCCTTTTCCATAGCCTTTTCAGGCAACTGGATAATACTGTGATATAATATTTTATATTATATGTATTAACTGTATTATTATAATTAATACAGTTATAATACAATAACTTAATTCATATGTCAACCATATTTTGGTATAATATTTCTTTGGTTCATTATATTTATATTTGAGAATAGCCTTGGTATCATAGATCGATAACCACAGTTAACTTGCAGACGAAGGACAAAAAAATCCCAGGAATCATCGCACGGCTATTTCGTAAAGCCCCACTTACTGCTGATTCCCGGGATCATATCTTTAATTCATTTTAAATACATCATCACTCATTAACTTCTTCAACTTCTCATCCGCATCTGCTGCACTACTGCCTTTTACCCCGAAGTACACCTTAATCTTCGGCTCTGTACCGGAGGGTCTGATCGCACACCAGGCATTGTCGTTCAAGTCAAAGTAAAGTACATCGGATTTGGGTAAGCCCGTAGGAACGATGGAACCGTCTGCCATATCCTTAATCGTATCTTCCTTATAATCTCTGAACTTCTCTACGGTATAATCACCAATCTTCTTCGGAGGATTGGTACGATAGCCGGCCATAATCTCCTTAATCTTAGCCATGCCTTCGATTCCGCTTAAGGTAACAGCCAGTAGATCTTCTTTAAAATAACCGTATTTCTCATACATCCTGTTCATCTGCTCATACAGTGAAATGCCCTTTGATTCATAGTAAGCCGCGGCTTCGCACAGACACATTACTGCTACAATTGCATCCTTATCTCTCGCATGGGTACCAACAAGGCAGCCATAGCTTTCTTCGTATCCAAAGATATATTCATTGGAACCAGTCTGCTCGAACAGCTTAATCTGCTCACCGATATACTTAAAGCCGGTTAGTACCTCAATTAGCTTCGCATTATAATGCTCTGCAATGACATCTGACATATTACCCGTTACGATGGTCTTAATTAAAGCGGCATTCTTGGGCAGCATCCCTTTCTCCGCCTTCTGTGAGAACTCATATTCCGCAATTAGGGCACCACTCATATTGCCATTAAATAATACGAACTCTCCCTTCTCGTTGCGAACCATAATGCCCAAACGATCAGCGTCCGGATCAGTAGCCAGAATCAAATCCGCACCAACCTCATTCGCTAACTTCTCAGCAAGCGCAAACACCTTCGGATTCTCTGGGTTTGGATATCCTACGGTAGAGAATTCGCTGTCTGGTAGCTCCTGCTCAGGAACTACATATACATTTTCAAAACCCAATTCCTTTAAGATTCTGCGAGCAGGAAGATTTCCTGTGCCGTGAAGGGGTGTGTATACTATCTTAAGCTTCTTTCCTTGCTCCGTTAAGGGATTTAGTACCAGCTTTTTCAGCGTAGCAATGTATTTCTCATCAACTTCTTCACCAATGATGGTTAACAATCCCTGTGCAAGAGCATCCTCTTTGCTCATAAACTTAGCTGATGCAAAATCGCTGATCGAGTTAACTTCATTAATAATCTCGGCATCTTTAGGGGAAGTAACCTGGGCTCCATCCTCCCAGTATACCTTATAACCGTTATATTCTGCCGGATTATGGCTTGCTGTAATTACAATTCCTGCAATGCAGCCAAACTCCCGTACTGCGAAGGAAAGCTCCGGGGTAGGACGTAAGGAGTCAAACAGATAAGCATGTATTCCATTGGCCGCCAGACATAATGCACTGTCCAGGGCAAATTCCGGAGACATTCTTCTGGAGTCATATGCAATGGCAACTCCTCTTTTCTCTCCACCTGCTTTTATAATTGTATTTGCAAGGCCTTGGGTAGCTCTACGTACCGTATAAAGATTCATACGGTTTACACCCGCACCTAAGATGCCGCGAAGACCCGCGGTACCAAATTCCAGATCCATATAAAAGCGTTCCTTGATTTCATTTTCATTGTCTTTTAACGCTTTCAGCTCCGCTCTGGTAGCCTCATCAAAGTATTCATTCGTTACCCATTCTTCATATTTCTTTAAGTAATCCATACGTTTAACCTCATCCTCATTTATTTAGGTTTATGTAGGGAACCTAGCACCCATATCTTATGATTCATCCTGTATATGCTCATCACCTGTCATGCTTTCGGGATCACATGCTCTTATTCAATTTATCTTCAATGGCATGAAGAACAGTTTAATAATACAATGCTTTATTTGTAAAATCAATCATTTTTTAGGAT
>JAEWMZ010000122.1 GCA_023392995.1 Bacillota bacterium | reverse complement strand
ATATAGGTGCAGTAATCTTTGATTTAGATGGAACATTGGTAGACTCCATGTGGATGTGGAGAAGTATTGATATTGAATATCTGGGTCGCTTCGGAATAGAGCTTCCGGAGGAACTGCAAGCTGAGATAGCAGGTATGAGCTTTTCCGAAACGGCAGTTTACTTTAAAGAAAGATTTCAGCTGCTGGATACTCTGGATCAAATCAAAAGTGATTGGAATCAGATGGCCTGGGACAAGTATATGCATGAGGTTCCTTTAAAAGAAGGAGTTTTGGAATTATTAACTTATTTACAGCAGCATCAGATACCGGCAGGCATTGCCACCAGCAATTCCAGAGAGCTGGTAGATTTGATTGTGAAAAGACATGGAATTAGTGAGTATTTTACTTCCATTCGAACCTCCTGTGAAGTGGCAAAGGGGAAACCCTCACCGGATATTTACCTGCGGGTAGCACAGGATTTGGGTGTAGAGCCTGAAAAATGCCTGGTTTTTGAGGATATTTTAATGGGAGTTATGGCAGGGAAGAATGCTAATATGAAGGTATGCGCAGTTTATGATGAATTCTCGGTGTGCGAGCAGGAGGAGAAGATTAAGCTGGCAGATTACTTTATAACCTCAATGTTTGAGGTACTTATACTGTAACACAGTTGTGTTCGGTATTAAAAATCATGTGGTACGGGAGAATGCAATGAAAGAATTTCATGTTCAGCAAAACGAGGCAGGGCAGCGCTTTGATAAGCTGCTGGCCAAGATACTGAATAAAGCTCCGAAAAGCTTTATTTATAAGATGCTGAGAAAAAAGAATATTACTTTAAATGGAAAAAAAGCAGATGGTTCAGAGAAGCTGGCAGTTCAGGATGAAATAAAACTATTTCTGTCCGACGAAACGATAGAACAATTCAGTGAACAAACTGCTCCTGTTCAGGTTGAGTCAACTAAGGTAGAGCATAATCTAAAGGTTATTTATGAAGACAAACACATAATGGTTTTGAACAAACCACTGGGAATTCTTTCTCAAAAAGCGGAAAAAGACGATGTATCCATGGTAGAGATTCTTATTTCCTACCTTCTAAAATCCAAGCAGATTACAACGGAACAGTTGATAAGCTTTAAGCCGGCTATCTGTAATCGCCTGGACCGGAATACGGGAGGAATCCTGATTGCGGGAAAGTCTCTAATCGGTCTTCAGGAGATGGCAAAGCTTTTGAAGAGCCGTGCTTTAAATAAATATTATTTGTGTGTTGTTAAGGGCAAGGTTGAGGATAAGAAGCGAATCGAAGGCTATCTAAGTAAGGATGAAGAGAAGAATCAGGTGAAAATATATACTAAGCAGGAAGAAAATACGGAATATATCTGCACAGAATATGAGCCATTAGCGTATTCCTCCAATGCGTTAAAGGATGCGGCAACAGCAAAGGAAGAGGCATACCTGCGTAATTTAAAGAAAGCGGGGAGAGCGGATCAGAATAACTCTGAGGAGGCGGAAGGTAGCTATACCTTATTACAGGTAAAATTAGTTACCGGACGATCCCATCAGATTCGGGCTCATTTGGCTTCCATAGGGCATCCGATTATCGGAGATTTTAAGTATGGTGATCAGAAGACGAATCATTTCTTCCGTAAAAAGTATGGATTAACCCATCAGCTGCTGCATTCTCACCGTATGGTTTTTCCGAAGCTGGAAGGGGAGCTTGCATCTCTGTCGGGAAAGGAATTTATTGCGGAGGTTCCTGAATTATTTGCACAAATAAAGAAGGACTTATTCAGTAAAAAGACGAAGCAGCTTTAAATGATTTTAAGCAATTGTTTTATATAAGATAATTCGATCGTCTTCGCGGTGAGGATACCCCACAGGGACTGTAACCCCATCAGCCGTGCTATATTTAAGGCAATTCAACAGACAATAGAAAAGAAGTTTATATTGCAGATACACGCAGCAGATATTATTTCACGAATGACGTTTCCGAAAGGTATAACGGTTGTTTAGAAACAGTATCTGCTGTAAATGCAATAATATGTTAATTTGTTTTCTGAAACACAACAGATACGATTTCTTTGCTCCAACACTTCTTTCGGGCTAAGCTTCCGCTTGGAAACAGTATCTGCTATGCATACAATAACTTCAGTTAATGAGTTTCACTATGTACCTATATTATGCTAGGCAATTGCGAAACAATATAGTTTTGTAATTGTTTACAACAGATACGATTTCTACGCTCCAACACTTCCTTCGGGCTTAGCTTCCGCTTTGAACAGTGTATGTTGTTTATACAAAAGCTTAAGCTTCTGAGTTTCGAAATCAACTAATATTGTTAAATAAAAAAGGAGGAACCGGCATGCCATCGTGGAATTCCAGGGGCTTAAGAGGCTCCATGTTAGAAGAGATGATTAATCTGACTAACACAAAATACCGTGAAAAAAGACTTGCCTTAATACAAAAGGTGCCGACTCCCATTACCCCTATCTCTATTGACAAAGAAAATAGGCACATTACCCTTGCTTATTTTGAACAGAAGAGTACGGTTGACTATATCGGGGTGGTACAGGGGGTTCCGATTTGCTTTGATGCTAAGGAGTGTGCGGTTGATACGTTCAGTATGAATAACGTTCACGACCATCAGATTGCCTTCATGAAAGAGTTTGAGGAGCAGAACGGGCTAGCCTTCTTATTAATTTATTATAAAAAGCATGATCTCTATTATTATCTTACTTTTGAGCGCCTTTATGAGTTCTGGAACAGAGCTTTAAACGGAGGCAGAAAAAGCTTTCGCTTTGATGAGTTGGATTTTGATTATCAGATCCGGGTTCAGGGCGGCTGCATCCATTACCTTGAGATGATAAGTAAAGATTTGGATCGGCGTGAACTTACATAGAATAGGCCTTAAGAAGATAAATAGAAAGACACACCATAGAAGCAGAGGGGGGAATCAATTGTTTCATTGACGCTCTCGTTTTTCATATGATACATTGATAAGAATTCATATGATACATTGATAAGAATTGGTTGACTTTTTAAGGTTTATAAATTATAATAGGAAAACATATCAGTGTGGTAGCGAATTATCACGGTAGCACACTAAAGCGAATTAGGTGAAAGAGATTAAGCTAAGAGAATCATACCTGAATTCTTATTGAAATAGAATCAGCAGAAAGGCATGGTGTTTTTATGAAAGAAAAATTACTACATACACCTGAGGGAGTAAGAGATATCTACAATTCAGAATGTGCAACGCGATTGTCGCTGCAGAATAAGCTTCATCATGTGTTGGAGCGCTTTGGCTTTCGTGATATACAGACACCCAGCTTCGAGTTTTTTGATATCTTCAGCCAGGAGCGCGGAACAGTAGCCTCGAAGGATATGTATAAATTCTTCGATCGGGAAGGCAATACTCTGGCACTCAGGCCGGATATAACACCCTCCATTGCGCGGTGTGCGGCAAAGTACTATAAAGAGGAGCAGCTGCCGATCCGTCTTTGCTATATCGGCAATACCTTTATCAATAATACCAGCTATCAGGGAAAGTTAAAGGAAGTTACACAGCTGGGGGCAGAGCTAATCAATGATGACAGTATTGAAGCAGATGCAGAGATGCTGGCGCTTACGATTGAGTGCTTATTGGAAAGCGGTCTGCAGGAGTTTCAGGTGGAGATCGGCGATGCGGATTTCTTTCGTACACTCATTGACGAGGCGGGCTTTGATGAGGAAGAGACCACCAACCTTCGTCTATTGATTGAAAAAAAGAATTTATTTGGCGTAGAAGAGATTGTGGGGGCAAAGGATATCAAGCAGGAACTAAAAGAGATTTTCTTAAAGCTGCCGGAGCTTTTTGGCACCTTAGATACTCTTTCCTATGCAAAGAAGCTGACCTCCAATCCAAGAGCCATTAAGGCAATAGAACGACTGGAAAAGCTGTATGATATTCTGACGGAATACAACTATGAGAAGTTTGTATCCTTCGATCTTGGAATGTTAAGTAAGTATAATTATTACACCGGTATTATTTTTAAAGCCTATACCTATGGAACTGGCGATGTCATTGCAACAGGGGGACGTTATGATAATCTGGTAGGACAATTTGGAAAGGAAGCACCGGCAATCGGGCTTGCTATTGTAATTGATCAGCTGATGCTGGCATTATCCAGACAAAAGCTTCTTGCAGAACCGGAGCCAGCAGATACGCTGATACTATATGAGGCTGCTTATCGGAAGCAGGCAATCGCTCTGGCGAACCATTTCAGAGGAACCGGAATGAATATCATTTTGCAAAAGGCGAATGGTGTGGCAGAGCTAACGGATTATCTTGCATATGGGAAGAGAGCGAATGCAGGCGGAGTATTATATCTGGATTGTGAGGAAGAGATAAAGGTAATCGACATTGGAAGTGGTGCTATCCAAGCTGCTCCGATAAAGGACTTATTGGGTTAGATGAGCATGAGTCGTAATTGTCTGTGGTTAGAAGGAAAGAAGGGATGGAGCATATGAGATATATTACAATCGCCTTAGCCAAGGGGCGCTTAGCTTTTAAAACACTTGAAATACTGGAGCAGATCGGAATTACCTGTGAAGAAATGAAAGATAAATCCTCGAGAAAATTAATCTTTGTAAATGAAGAGCTGAAATTAAAATTCTTCTTAGCAAAAGCAACGGATGTACCTACCTATGTAGAATATGGTGCAGCTGATATCGGCGTGGTGGGCAAGGATACCATCTTAGAAGAAGGAAGAAAGATGTTTGAGGTGGTGGATCTAGGCCTGGGCAAATGCAGAATGTGTGTAGCAGGTCCTGTAGCCGCCAAAGAATTATTACAGCACGGTGAATTAATTCGTGTTGCTACAAAATATCCGAGTATTGCTAAGGATTACTTCTATAATAAGAAGCATCAGACAGTAGAAATTATTAAGTTAAACGGTTCGATTGAATTGGCTCCGATCGTAGGTCTGGCGGAAGTAATCGTTGACATTGTGGAAACAGGCTCTACGCTTCGTGAAAATGGCTTAGAGGTTCTGGAAGAGATTTGTGATCTCTCAGCCCGTATGGTGGTTAACGAAGTTAGCATGAAGATGGAGCATGAGAGAATTAGTAAAATCATCAGAGAGCTAAAAGCAGGAATCCAAGCAAATAAACAAGCAGCAGGGAATTAAAGCAATAAGGAAATAAAGGAGCAGGAAATTAACGGTATCATAGAAACCATTAGAAGGGCGGAAGAAGACGGATGAAGATAATCAAGTTAAACGCAGAAACGAAGAAGAATATTCTGGAAGACCTATTAAAAAGAAGTCCAAATCAATATGAAGAATATGCGGCAGCAGTGTCTAAGATTTTAGAGGATGTAAAGCAGAATAAGGATAAGGCATTATTTGATTATACAGAACGATTTGATCATTCGGTTATAACAGGGGATACCATACGGGTTACAGAAGCGGAGATTGCAGAAGCTTATGAAAAGATAGATCCCGCTATTATTGATGTGATTCAGAAAGCAATAAAAAATATTGAGAGTTATCATGCAAAGCAAAAGCAGTATAGCTGGTTCGATTCCACAGAGAATGGAACCATTTTGGGACAGAAGATAACGCCTATTTCAGCAGCAGGGGTGTATGTACCTGGCGGCAAAGCGGCCTACCCTTCTTCCGTATTAATGAATGTAATTCCGGCTAAGGTTGCCGGTGTTGAGCGGATTGCGATGACTACGCCTCCCGGAAGGGATGGAAAGGTGAATCCCGGTACACTGGTTGCGGCGAAAGAGGCAGGTGTAACCGAAATCTATAAAGTAGGCGGAGCTCAGGCAATTGCAGCCCTTGCCTATGGTACCGAGAGCATCAAAAAGGTAGATAAAATCGTTGGCCCCGGCAATATTTATGTGGCATTGGCAAAGAAGGCTGTGTACGGACATGTCAGCATTGATTCCATTGCGGGACCTAGTGAGATTCTCGTACTTGCAGATGAAACTGCTAATCCGAGATATGTTGCAGCTGACTTGTTATCCCAGGCGGAACATGATGAACTGGCCTCCGCCATCTTAATTACGACCAGCAGAGAATTAGCAGAGAAGGTTTCAGAAGAGGTGGAACGTTTTGTGGCAAGCTTATCCAGGACAGAGATTATGCAAAAATCCTTAGATAACTATGGCTATATTATGGTAACGGAAAATCTTGCAGAAGCAATAGATGCGGCAAATGAAATCGCATCAGAGCATCTTGAAATTATGACCAGAGATCCCTTCCTGGTAATGACCAAGATTAAAAATGCGGGAGCAATCTTTATTGGAGAATATTCCAGTGAGCCGCTGGGAGATTATATGGCAGGCCCCAATCATATCCTTCCAACCAATGGAACAGCGAAATTCTTCTCTCCTCTAAGTGTGGATGATTTTGTTAAAAAATCGAGTATCATTTCCTACTCAAGAGAAGCGCTGGAACCAATTTATCCGGATATTGTAACCTTTGCTAATTCCGAAGGACTGACTGCCCATGCAAATTCCATCGCAGTAAGATTTGAATAAGGAAGATAAAATAATAAGATAGCATAAGTACATGACAACAAAAATGCAAGACGATACAAATACAAGAGAAGATAAATTCAAGGTAATATAAACAAGATAAATTAATACAAGAATAAGTGTCCATAACTATGGTTCTATTTTATAAGAATGTCTAAAAATAGATATCTACTAAATAACATGTCCACTGTTATGAGTACATTATTAAAAATATAAGAAAATTATTTGAGACACAGATCCGGAGGAAATGCAAGGAAAGGTAATAAAAAAAGGAAACAAAACAAAAGAATTTATTACGAAACAGCTACGAAAGAATTAAAATTTGACATTTATTTATGTTAATGTATAATAAATTAAAAAGGAAGGATGAAGCGGATGGATATCAGAAGTACAGAAATAACCCGAAAAACAAAAGAAACAGACATTACCATGGAATTAACTCTGGATGGCAGCGGTAAGGCTCAAATTGAGACGGGGATCGGGTTCTTTAATCATATGCTGGAGAGCTTTACCAGACACGGATTTTTTGATCTGAAGCTGTCGGTAAAGGGAGATTTATACGTAGATTCTCATCATACCGTTGAGGATACCGGAATTGTACTGGGGCAGGCGATCAAGGCAGCCTTAGGAGATAAGCAGGGCATTAAGAGATATGGCTCCTTTATCCTTCCTATGGATGAGACACTGGTGCTCTGTGCCATTGATTTATCCGGCAGACCCTATCTTTCCTACGATCTGAATTTTACCATGGATAAAGTAGGATATATGGAGACAGAGCTGGTTAAGGAGTTTTTTTATGCAGTATCTTATTCCGCAGGTATGAATTTACATATTAAGCTATTGGATGGTGGTAACAATCATCATATTATTGAAGCTGCGTTTAAAGCGTTTGCCAAAGCCTTGGATGAGGCTTGCAGCTACGATGAACGGATTCAGGGGGTTTTATCTACGAAGGGCTCCATCGACTAAAATATTTTGATGAGAAAGTAGGTTCAGTATGTTATTATTTCCGGCAATTGATATTAAAAATGGGCAATGTGTAAGGCTAAGACAGGGGAGTTTTCAGGATGTATTGGTTTACTCTGATACACCATTAAAAATAGCAAAACAATGGGAAGCTGCTGGGGCTTCCTTTATCCATATAGTGGACTTGGATGGCGCCTTGGTGGGTCATTCGGTCAATGATGAAGTAATCAAAATGATTGTTAGCGAAATTAGAATCCCGGTACAGGTGGGCGGAGGAATCCGAACCATTAAGGATATTGAGAATAAGCTGAATCTGGGAGTGGAGCGGGTGATTATCGGTACAAAGGCGGTAAAAGATCCGGGCTTCATTAAAGAAGCAATTGCAAAATTTGGAAGAGAACGGATCGTGATCGGTATCGATGCCAAAGACGGTATGGTTGCTATTGAAGGTTGGGAAAAGGTAAGTGAATATACAGCGATTACGCTGGCTTTGGAGATGAAGAAATACGGTGTGAATACCATAGTGTACACGGACATTTCCAAGGATGGTATGCTTGAGGGACCTAATATTCTGCATACGAAAGAATTGGCAGACACTACTGGACTGAATATAATCGCCTCTGGGGGAGTATCCTCTCTGAAGGACCTTGAAATGTTAGCAGAGCAGGATATTTACGGTGCTATCATTGGCAAAGCTCTGTATGAGAATAAAGTGGACTTAAGGAAAGCAGTAGAACTATGCGAGAAGAGAAATTAGCATAGGTTATTTACTGTGTGTAATATTCGGACTGGAATAAACAAAATAGAAATCACATTCGTATACGGGAGGTAGTAATTCCATGTCTTACAAAAAAATAATACCTTATATTAATGCTGAAACAGAGTTACCGGCAAATGTAATGAAGCAAGCCCAGGCTTATGCAAACGGTGGTGCCGACGAACTGTTTCTTTATAATTATTCTAAGGATGAAAAATCCAGAGAGGAATTCTTATCTCTCGCCAAAGAAATAACAAAGAACATAGATTTGCCGGTCATTGTAGGTACGTATGTGAAACGTCTCGAGGATATCAAAAAGGCAATCTATACAGGAGCAGCTTCCGTTATGGTGAAATACTCTATGCTGGAGAATCAGGCGGTTCTAAAGGAAGCCACCGAGCGCTTTGGTGCGGATAAGCTCAGGCTCGAGCTGGATATGTTGGAGTATCTGGAATCCTGGGAAGAGCTTAGCCGGATTCTTAAGGAGGCTAAGATTGGCACAATATTAATTAAGCATCTTGCCATATCCCCGAATGTGAAGGAAAAGCTGGAGACTTCTCCGGTTGAGGTAATTGTACGTGACAGCCTGGTAAGAAATGATATGAGCAGCTTAATGAGCTTGCATCCTGTGGTCGGTGTTTCCACTAATTTTTTTGAAAATAAAGATATCCTAAAAGCAAAATATGCTTTGAAGTCGGAAGGGATAGAAGTAAATGCTTATGAAAGCAAGCTGCCCTTTTCTGATTTTAAGCTGGATTCCAATGGTTTAATCCCTGTGATTGTACAAGATTATCGCACGGGAGATGTATTAATGCTTGCGTATATGAATGAAGAGGCATATAATAAGACTATTGTGGGTGGAAGAATGACCTATTTTTCCAGAAGCCGTAATCAGCTTTGGTTAAAGGGAGAAACCTCTGGACATTTTCAATATGTGAAAGAGCTTATCATCGACTGTGATAAGGATACGATTCTCGCAAAGGTATTACAGATTGGGCCTGCCTGTCATACAGGGAAGCAAACCTGTTTTCATACGGAATTAGTGAAAAAGGACTATAAGACACCGGATACCCTCCGTGTATTTAATGAGGTTTATGGTGTAATTATGGATCGAAGGCTGCATCCGAAGGAAGGGTCTTATACCAATTATCTCTTCGAAAAAGGAATTGATAAAATTCTTAAGAAATGCGGAGAAGAGGCAACGGAGATTACCATTGCGGCAAAGAACCCGGGAGCAGAGGAGCTGCGTTATGAGATCGCTGATTACTTATATCACCTGATGGTTCTGATGGCAGAATGCGGACTTGACTGGGAAGATGTTACCAGAGAGCTGGCTCATCGCAAATAGTGAATTTTATGGCAATTGCGAAACAATATAGTTTTTGTAATTGTATACACAACATATACTGTTTCTTCGCTCCAACGCTTCCTTCGGGCTTAGCTTCCGCTTCGATACAGTATATGTTGTGTATACAATAGCTTAAGTTTCTGAGTTTCGCAATTACCTAAGTGAATTTTATAATATTAGGAGGCAATTAACGTGCAAGTATATGGTGTAAACGAACTGAGAAAAATGTTCCTGGAATTTTTTGAAAGCAAGGGGCATCTGAAATTAAACAGCTTTTCTCTGGTTCCGCATAATGACAACAGTTTGTTATTAATCAACTCAGGTATGGCGCCTTTGAAGCCCTACTTTACCGGACAGGAGATACCGCCGAGAAACCGTGTAACCACCTGTCAGAAATGTATCCGTACCGGAGATATTGAGAACGTAGGTAAAACAGCAAGACATGGTACCTTCTTTGAGATGCTTGGAAACTTCTCCTTTGGTGATTATTTTAAGCATGAAGCGATTGCCTGGTCCTGGGAATTTTTGACCGAGGTAGTTGGTCTTGATCCAAATAGACTTTATCCCTCCGTGTATGAGAAGGATGATGAAGCCTTTGAGATTTGGAATAAAGAAATCGGTATCGCACCGGAGAATATCTTCCGTTTTGGTAAGAAGGATAACTTCTGGGAGCACGGCGCAGGTCCCTGCGGTCCTTGTTCAGAGATCTATTATGACCGCGGAGAGAAATATGGCTGTGGTGAACCTGGCTGTACCGTAGGCTGTGAATGTGATCGTTATATCGAGGTTTGGAACAATGTATTTACCCAGTTCAATGGGGATGGCAATGGTAACTATACCGAATTAGAGAATAAGAATATTGATACAGGAATGGGTCTTGAGAGACTTGCAACGGTAGTGCAGGATGTAAGCTCCATCTTTGATGTAGATACCATGAAAGCAATCCGTGACAAGGTTTGTGAGCTGGCGCATACCGAGTATCAGATCGATGCGAAGAAGGATGTTTCCATCCGTAAAATTACAGATCATATCCGCTCTGTAACCTTTATGGCTTCTGACGGTGTTATTCCCTCCAATGAAGGACGCGGCTATGTGTTCCGTCGTTTACTTCGTGGTGCGGCACGTCACGGCAGATTACTTGGAATTGAAGGAAACTTCATGGCTGAGCTTGCCAGAGTTGTAATTCGTGAATCCAAGGATGGTTATCCAGAATTAGAAGAAAAGAAAGAATATATTATTAAGCTTTTGAACATAGAAGAGGATAAGTTTAATAAGACCATAGACCAGGGCTTAAACATCCTTGCAGAGATGGAAAAAGAATTAGAAAAGACTGGTAAGAAGCTTCTTGCCGGTGAAGATGTATTTAAATTATATGATACCTACGGCTTCCCGATTGACCTTACCAAGGAAATTCTGGAAGAAAAGGGCTTTGAAGTAGATGAAAAGGGCTTCCGTGAAGCCATGGAGGTTCAGAGAGTTACCGCTAGAAGTGCAAGAGGCACTACCAATTATATGGGTGCGGAGGAAACCGTGTACCAGCAGATTGATCCTTCTGTAACCTCTGCTTTTGTTGGTTATGATAATCTGACCTACAACTCAAAAATTACAGTTCTTACTACAGAAGCTGAGCTGACTGAGGAATTAGTGGCAGGTCAGAAGGGTACGATTCTTGTGAATGAGACACCTTTTTATGCTACCAGTGGTGGACAAGCAGCAGACAGTGGTTTGATTGCAACCAAAGACGCTGAATTTGAAGTGGAGGATACCATCAAGCTTCAAGGCGGTAAAATTGGACATGTAGGTACCGTAACGAAGGGCATCTTCAAGGTTGGCGATCCGGTAGAGCTTCGTGTTAATGCACAGCAGCGTGCAGCTACCGCTAAGAATCACAGTGCTACTCACTTATTACAGAAGGCACTCAGAACTGTGCTTGGTACCCACGTAGAGCAGGCGGGCTCCATGGTAAGTGAAGACCGTTTACGTTTTGACTTTACTCATTTCTCCGCATTAACAGCAGAAGAGCTGAATAAGGTGGAAGCGTTGGTAAATGAGCAAATTGCTAATAATCTCTCAGTTAATACGAAGGTTATGAATATTGACGAAGCCAAAAAGGAAGGCGCCATGGCCTTGTTTGGTGAAAAGTATTCCAGTGATGTCCGTGTTGTAGCTATGGGTGATTACAGCAAAGAGCTTTGCGGTGGTACTCATGTAAGCAATACCGGCGTAATTACCGTATTCAAGATTCTCACCGAGACAGGTATTGCAGCCGGTGTAAGACGAATTGAGGCATTAACCGGCAATGGTGTATTTGCTTACTATAAAGAATTAGAAAACGAGCTGAATTTGGCAGCGAAAGCAGCGAAAACCGAACCGGCACAGTTAACAGCCAGAATTGAAGGCTTATTAGAGGAAATCAAAGGAATCAAATCTGAAAATGAAAAGCTGAAGAGTAAGCTGGCAAATAGCTCTCTTGGTGATGTTATGAATCAGGTAACTGAGGTTAAGGGCGTTAAATTATTGGCTGTAAAATTAGCAGATGTTGATATGAATGAGCTGCGTAACCTGGGTGACCAGTTAAAGGAGAAGCTTGGTGAAGGTGTTATCATTCTTGCTTCTGCAATGGCACCGGATAAGGTGAACCTTCTTGCAATGGCGACAGATGGCGCAATGAAGCAGGGTGCCCATGCCGGAAACCTGATTAAAGAGCTTGCTGCTCTCGTTGGCGGCGGTGGCGGCGGCAGACCGAACATGGCTCAGGCCGGCGGTAAGAATGCGGCTGGTATCGACACAGTAATTACAAAGGCAGCAGAAGCTTTAGCAGGTCAAATAAAATAATTTATTTTCAGTAGATATGTACAAACTTTCCTTAGTTAACATAATTTACTTGTTACATCTGAAAAAAATATTAGGTAAACCAGTGATTCTAGTAAAAACAGGTTGACGAAATTGAAAAATATGCTATAATCATTGTAGTGCTATTCAAAAAATACCCAAACAGTTGTATACGCACAATACACAACTGGAGGGAGGTTAGGGTGATACTATGTCAAATGTTGTCGTTAAAGATAATGAAACATTAGATAGTGCTCTCCGCAGATTCAAAAGAAACTGCGCGAAGGCTGGAATCCAACAGGAGATCCGTAAGAGGGAGCATTATGAGAAGCCAAGCGTAAGACGTAAGAAAAAGTCTGAAGCGGCTAGAAAACGTAAATATTAATTGTGTAAAGGACTTCCAATGAGTAAAATCATTGGAAGTTTTTGTATGTTAAGGTGAAGGGCTGCTGATTTTTGGTTGGGAAGACCAAAGGGACAGGGGACTCACTTCACACACAGGTTGACTGACACATTATGAAATATGACCGCCATAATCGGACATGGATGTTCGCTTTTGGCGGTCATATTTCATAACATGTCTGTCAAACAGTGCATTACAGTGAGTCCCCTGTCCTTCTGGTCCTCGTAGGTTGTGGCCAGCAGCCCAGCGTTAGGTTACGACGGATAATTGGCAATTGTGGTAGATGTTATGTTTTTCTGTTAATTGAAGGAGTGAGATCTGTAGAGTTTCTGTCTATTACAGGGTTTGGGTTGTTCTTTTAGAGTTGATTATGGAAGTTGATAATGTGAGGGTAATCGGTAAGTTTGACTGTTAAGTTTGATTGTTAAGAGATAATGGATTTTCAGAAGTATTATTTTGCCTGAGGCATGAAAAGGATTATGCCGATAAATAGGTAATTACTAGTAGAAATAATATATTGGTAAAAGAGTGTTTTTTTGATATGCGTCCCGGCGTTCTATCTGAATATGGTTTTTCATATATTACTATAGTACTTTTGCCATTTTCATTTTGTTAAAATGTAGATGGCTTTTCATAGGCTGGGTGTTGGCATGAAGAAAATGAAATCGTCGCATGAGGAATTTAAAAAGAATTCTAAAAATACTTTATATAAAGACTTTCGTAAAAAAAAGAAAACGAATGAGTATGAGAAACAAAACTATCTGGAGGAACTCTCTAATCGTCTGCACCTTCCGGCTGATATCCTTGCCGGTGCTCCAATTATCACTGCTACGGGCAGAAACGAGCTGTGTCTTGAAAACTACAAAGGAATTATTGAATTTAACAGTGATCTGATCCGAATCCAAACGAAATTATGTAGAATTTGTATTGAAGGTAAGAATCTTAATATCCTATATTTTACTGAGGATGAGATGAAAATAACAGGTCATATTAACATGATCTATTACCAATGATGGCATATCATTCCTAGGAGGTAATCACAATGTTAGTCCGCATCTTCTACTGGTTACGTGGTTATCTGTATGTTTGTATCCGTGGAACTTCTCCTGAGCGCTTTATTAATTTATGCTGTAATAAAAATATTGCACTGGAAGAATTGGTAAGGCAGGGGGAGGATTATCAATTCCGGATTACGATAAAGAATTTTAAAAAGCTCAAACCGATCGCAAGAAAAACAAAGATTGTTCCTCATATTATTAGAAAAGTTGGTTTGCCCTTTTATCTGCACCGTTACCGAAAGAGGAAGGGCTTTCTGTTTGGGATGCTGATCTGCATGGCGATTGTATACATTCTTTCTCTGTATGTATGGGATATCAATTTGCAGGGCGGTTCCAAGTATACCACGGATACCATGCTGCAGTTTTTAGAAGAACATGATGTTTATGCAGGGGTCTTGAAGAAAAAGGTGAATTGCCAGGAGATTGAGGAAACGATCCGTCTGGCCTATAAGGATATTGGATGGGTTTCCGCTGAGATGAAAGGTACAAGACTGATTATAAAGATTACGGAAACCAATATGCCCGCTCCGGCACAAAAGGCGCTAGAGCCAAGTCATATGATAGCGACAAAGGATGCGATTATCAAATCGATTGTAACAAGAAGTGGAACTCCTCTTGTAAGAGAGGGTAGTGTGGTAAAAAAGGGAGATATCCTGGTATCGGGCATTGTTCCGGTGATGGATGACTTCGGAGTGCTAGTGAATCAGCATCCGGTGCTGGCTGATGCAGATATTGTTTGTAAAACTTATTATGAATATAAAGAAGTATTTCCTTTATCTTACATATACAAAAATTATACAGGAAAAACAAAAAAAGGATATTATGTTTCCTTTTTATTGAAAAAATTATTTTTATATAATCCTAGATATTCCTATAATACCTATGATATAATTGTAAATGAGAAATCTATCCATATTACGGATAGTTTTTATATGCCATTTCGCTATGGAACAATCACAGCAAGAGAGTATATCGAAGAAAAAAAGACCTATACTAAGGAGGAAGCAATCGCAATTGCGAAGTTACGATTAGAACATTATTTTGAAAAATTGCAGGAGCAAAATGTAATAATAACGCAAAATGATGTTAAAATAACCGTAGAGAAGAATAAATGCATCACCCAGGGTAGAATTCATGTGGAAGAACCTGCGTGGCAATATAAAACGATAATAGAAGACGAATGGAGGCTCCCACAGACAGATGAGCATAATGGAAACGATAATTGACATACCTGCAGAGCATGAGAAAAATGTGTTTGGAGGCTTTGATGCCTATGTAAAAATTATTGAAAAATCATTTAATGTAACTATTGTTGAAAGAAACGGGGAAATTAAGATCGTTGGATCAGGTATCGATGTCGGAAAGGCCAAGAGTGTGTTTATGCAGCTTTTGGAATTGTCGAAGCGCGGTAACCAGATCACAGAGCAAAACGTTAATTACGCAATTTCTTTATGCTATGAAGAAAGGGAAAAGGAAATTGTAGAAATAGATAAGGATTTGATATGTCATACCATCAGCGGAAAGCCGATCAAACCGAAGACGTTGGGACAGAAAAGCTATGTCGACCAGATTCGCAAGAAGATGATTGTTTTTGGCGTCGGTCCTGCCGGAACCGGTAAGACTTATTTAGCAATGGCTATGGCGATCACAGCGTTTAAAAACGATGAGGTCAGTAAGATAATCTTAACTCGCCCCGCAATCGAGGCAGGTGAGAAGCTGGGCTTCCTTCCCGGTGATTTGCAGAGTAAGGTTGATCCTTATCTGCGTCCATTGTACGATGCCTTGTATCAAATCATGGGGCCGGAATCCTATCTGAAGAACTCAGAAAAGGGATTGATTGAAGTGGCACCCTTAGCTTATATGCGAGGCAGAACCTTGGAAAATGCCTTTATTATATTAGATGAGGCACAGAATACCACCCCCGCACAGATGAAGATGTTTTTAACGCGAATTGGTTTTGGCTCAAAGGTAGTAATTACAGGCGATTTAACGCAGAAAGACTTACCAATTGGTACCAAGTCAGGGCTTGATGTAGCACTAAAGGTATTAGGTAAAATAGAGGATATCGGCTTTTCTTATCTGACCAGTCAGGACGTTGTCAGACATCCATTGGTACAGCGAATTGTAAAGGCATATGATTCCTATGAAGAGCGACAGAAAAGAAATGAATTAAAGACAGAGGAACTGGGAAAAAGAAGGTGGGAACGAAAAGTAAATTTTAAATCAGCAAAAATCAGGGGAAATTATGATGAGAACAGGGGACATTAATTTGGAGAATGAACTGCCCCGTAAGGGCTATCCGTCAAATGATTCGAATAAAAAGAAGGCCTTGGAGCAGGCTCCTGTTATGGTTACGCTGTTTCCACTATTATCAATGTTTGCAGCTGTAATTCCTGAGCTTATGAAGCATAATCCATTTGCAGTTACGGTAAAAGTTGGTATTTTGGTATTTATCTTAACCAGCGTGGCATCCTTTTATATTAGATATAATTATAGGCAGTTCCAATCCATCCAATTTGGTAAGACAATCATTATTCTTAGCTATTTAATGTCAATTTGCCTGCTGCTCCTTCTTCCGAATCCGCAGTGCTATCATTTTTGGATGTTGGGCGGATTAGTGGTTGCAATGTTGATTGATAAGAAGCTGGGCTTGCTATTGCATTTTAATTTATCAGTATTATTGGGGCTTGCACTTACCATGAGTATTGGTTCGGTACTTCAGGTTCTGATTATAGGTGTTATGCTTTGCTTCCTGTCAGAGGCCTTACAAGGGAAATCAACGGTGATATACGCAACAATTATTTTACTGTCCATGAATATTACGGTTGCTTTTATAATTAATAATTTCAAATTTGATATACAGACCAATTATGACTACTTGTTATCCATGTTAAGCTTACTGGTAGTAATTGTTATCAGCTTCTTATTGTCCATGTTTTACCATTCCTTTATTAAGTCTTTGAAATCAGACGCGAACACGAAAGAGAATTCGGTGGAACAATTACTCGAGAGGCAGGGTTTCATTCAGGATAAGCAACAAGAGAAGAATTCTGCCTGGATATCTTCTGAACCGGGTCAACTTGTACAGGACAGTACCCCTGAAATTGCTCAGAATGAAAATTTGTCGGCTTTGGAAGTCGCAGCTGTTGAAGAAGTAATGAATACAAGCCTGTCATTCCAGGAGACAAAAACGAACTATGACGTCCTTTGTGATCAGAATAATATTTTATTGCAGGAAATGAAGGAGTATTCCAAAGAGCTGTTCCAGCATGCATTAACCATAGGGGATTTGTCACATCGTGCTGCGATTGCCATTGGTGCGAATAAGACTCTGACCCTTGCTGGCGGTTTATATCATGAAGTGGGAAAAATAAAAGGTAAGAATTACATGGAAGAAGGGCAGGTTCTGGCGGATGAATATGGCTTTCCGAATGAATTGAAAGCCATACTAAGAGAGCATAATATTAAGTATGATAAACCAAGCTCTGTGGAAGCAGTGATTGTAATGCTGGCAGATAATATCGTTACTACAATTGAATACATAGAGAAGAATGACGACCGAAAATTCACCACCCAAAAGATTATTGAAAACATATTCCAGTTGAGAATGGATAAGGGTACCTTTGATTCGGCGAATCTTTCTTTGAAGGATTATAAATTGCTGAAAGAATTTTTTGTCAACGAATTTTCGGTAAAACAGGAATAAGTGACATAGACAATTGCAAAACAATTCAGCTTTTGTCATTGTATACACAACAGATACTATTTCTTCACTACAACGCTTCCTTCGGGCTTAGTTTCCGCTTCGAAACAGTATCTGCTGTGTATACAATATTCAGTTAATGAGTTTTGCAATTAACGAATAGTCAACAGTACGAAAGGTGTAGAACAATGACATTTAATATGGAATACGAAGCAGAAAAAAGGTTAGAATTTGATTATGAAACTCTGGTAAAGCAGGTAATCGAAGCATGTATGGACTATGAAGCTTGCCCCTATGAGGCGGAGGTTAATGTTTTATTTACGGATGATGAGGAAATTCGCCAGATCAATAAAGAGTACAGAGATATTGATTCCCCAACGGATGTATTATCCTTTCCGAATAATGAGTTCGAAGTGCCAGGAGATTTCTCGGATTTGGAGGAGGATATTGCCGGCAGTTTTCATCCGGAGACAGGAGAATTGCTGCTGGGCGACATCGTGATCTCAGTTGATAGAGCCATATTGCAAGCGGAGGAATACGGACATTCCCTGGAACGGGAAATAGCCTTTTTAACTGCCCACAGTATGTTTCATTTATTTGGCTATGATCACATGGAAGAAGAGGAACGAAAGATCATGGAAGAAAAGCAAAAAG
>JAEWMZ010000050.1 GCA_023392995.1 Bacillota bacterium | reverse complement strand
TTATATATCATACAAGGCAGAAATGATAAATTTTAAAATAAACAAAGAACAGAAAACAGACTTTCCTCATTATTGGGAAATGTGCGTTGGAAGCTGCCATGCTTACACGGCTTTACGAGAGGATTATCGGAAGCAATTAAAGCGGGCTAATGCGGAATTGGGATTTCAATACGTTCGTTTTCATGGACTCCTGGATGATGATATGTGCGTTCTTATCATGAAAAAGGATTATTTTGGAAATGAATTGGGATTGGTTTATAATTTCGTAAATATCGATAATATCTGTGACTTTCTATTGGAAATAGGTATGAAGCCCTTCCTGGAGCTGGGCTTTATGCCCACTGCATTGGCCAGCGGCGATCAAACAGTATTTCACTATAAAGGAAATATTACGCCGCCAAAGGACTATGAGGCTTGGGCAGAGTTAATCCGGCGGTTAGCACAGCATCTGATTGACCGTTATGGAATAGAGGAAGTATCGCAGTGGTTTTTCGAGGTATGGAATGAACCAAATCTTGTAGCATTTTTCTCGGGAACCAAGGAAGAGTATTTCAAATTATATGAGGTTACCGCCAGAAACTTAAAACAAGTGGATGAGCGATTAAAAGTGGGAGGACCTGCTACCTCCTGTAATTCCTGGGTGAAAGATACCGTGGATTTTTGCGAGAAAAACGGGGTACCCCTTGATTTTGTATCTACCCATCATTATCCGACCGATGATCCATTGTGGAAATCCGGTATGGATATCATGGAGTTTTTCCAATCCGGCCTTGCAGATAAGCAAACCTACGAGCGCGGAATACTCAGGAAGATGACGGCAAGAGCAAAGGAGGAAGCAGGGAAATATCCACTCTACTATACAGAATGGAATACTTCTGCAATGACCAATGATGCTAAGCATGATGAATGCTTTGCTTCTGCAATGATTGCAAAAGTATTAGCGGATAATGACGGACTCGTGGAAGGTTATTCCTACTGGACCTTTACCGATATATTTGAGGAAGGCTCTCAGCTTCCCGGTGCATTTCATGGAGGCTTTGGTCTCCAAACCTATGCAGGTATTGCAAAGCCGGCATATCGATTATTTGAATTATTCCATGGACTGGGCAACAAACGTCTGATGGTTGAGTGTGATGCTCCTGACAGTACTGTTGAAATGCTGGCCACAGAGACTGATTATGGATATCGGGTTATCCTGTTTAATCATAATATTCCGGATGAGCCAATAAAATCAGAAGAGGTACAGATTGATTTGACAGGCTTGACCTCCGGCCAAGAAGTAACTGTCTATCGAATTGATGAGGAGCATGCGAATCCTAAGAAGCTTTGGAACTTAATGGGAGCACCGGAATACTTAAAGCCAGCAGAAGTAACAAAGCTCAAAGAGGCGTCGGAATTAAGGGCAGAAAAAATCAGTATCAATGGTAAAGTGATATTGAGTGTTCCTGCGCATGGAGTAGTGGCGATTGATATCTCCAGATGATCAAAACACGAGCTTTCATTATTTGAATATTACCGGAGATTGACGAAGAAAAGGCTAAAAATGAAGAAGGAAAGATTTAAAAGACATAAAAGAATAACATAAAAAAACACCAAAGAAAGACTAAGAAAAAATTGGTTGACAAAGCAACAGCACAATGTTAGAATGACAAAAGCAAAGCATATTGAGAAAAGCAATGACGAGGAGTAGTACATATTTGTCAGATTTTCAGAGAGAAGATGGTTGGTGTGAATCTTTATTCGGAAAATATGGAAGTAGCCTCTGAGCAGTGAACCGAACGGAAGAATCAGCAGAAATAGATTCCTTAGTAGGCTTCAACGGAGTTTCCGCCGTTAAAAGGAAAGCGGTATCGATAGTAATATCCGTACTGATAGTAATATTGTCAATCCAGATTTCTTATCCGTACTGGCAGAGTGCAGTGCAAGAATGAATAATTCTTCCTGAATTTAGGTGGTAACACGGATGGTATATTCGCCCTAAGCTAAGTAATTAGCTTAGGGCTTTTTTTTGTGCATTTTCAAGAGCTTTAATTTTATTCCGCAAAAAGCGGAGAAAAGGAGGAACATAGATATGGAAATCAAGGGAACAGAATTATTTGTTAAGGCATTGAAAGCAGAAGGTGTAGAGATACTGTTTGGTTATCCTGGCGGTATGGCTATCGATTTGTTTGATGCACTTTATGAGGAACAGGAGATTGAAGTAATCCTGCCAAGACACGAACAGGCGTTGATTCATGCGGCAGATGGCTATGCAAGGTCTACCGGAAATGTAGGGGTGTGCCTGGTAACCAGCGGACCTGGAGCAACGAATCTGGTTACAGGGATTGCGACCGCGAATTATGATAGTGTTCCCCTGGTTTGTTTTACCGGGCAGGTTTCCACCAACCTGATCGGCAATGATGCATTTCAAGAGGTGGATATCGTAGGAATTACAAGAAGTATCTGCAAGTATGCGGTTACGGTAAGAAATCGAAAGGAACTGGGAGAAATCATAAAAAAGGCCTTCTATATTGCCAGAACAGGTAAACCAGGCCCAGTTGTGGTAGATATTCCTAAGGATATTCAGCAAGCCTATGGAGAGGATGAATATCCGGAGCAGATTACCATTCGTGGGTATAAGCCAAGTAATACGGTGCATGGTGGTCAGATCAACAAGGTAATGGAGGTGCTTCAAGCAGCAGTCAAGCCGGTAATGCTGGTTGGGGGAGGTGTTAATATCTCTGGAGCAGGCAGGGAGCTTACCAGATTTATAAATACAACGGGGATTCCGGTCATAACTACAATTATGGGTAAGGGAGCAATTGCTACCGATCATCCCTGCTATGTGGGCAATATCGGTATGCATGGCAACTATGCTTCCAATCAGGCCATTAGTGAATGTGACGTTTTGCTGTCCATTGGCACACGCTTTAATGATCGCATCACGGGTAAAATCAGTGAGTTTGCCAAAAATGCCACCATTATTCATATTGATATCGATTCAGCCTCCATATCCAGGAATATTAAGGTGGATATCCCCATAGTGGCTGATGCAAAAGCAGCACTAGAAATGATGCAAAAAGCGGCGAAGGAGCTTGAAATAGGTGACTGGTCAGCTAAAATCAGAGATTGGAACAGAGATTATCCAATTCATATGAATCAGGAGAAGGTGCTGACGCCGGAAAAAATAATTCGTAAAATCAATCAGATGTTTCAAAATTCCATTATAGCTACGGATGTAGGACAGAATCAGCTATGGACCACCCAGTATATCGCGTTAGATGAGCAGAGACAGCTGATTACCTCAGGAGGGCTTGGTACCATGGGCTTTGGGTTTCCGGCTGCGATGGGAGCAAAACTTGGTAATCCGGATAAGGCAGTTATTTGTATTACTGGAGATGGGGGCTTTCAGATGAACCTTCAGGAGCTGGCGACAGCGGTTGCCCATGAGCTGCCTATTATCATCTGTATCCTGAACAATTCCTATCTGGGAAATGTACGGCAATGGCAGGAGATGTTTTTCAACCACCGGTACTCCAGCACCTGCTTAAGGTATCGGAAACGCTGCAGCAAAGACTGTCAAAATGGAGAAAAGGCCTGTCCGAAATACACACCGGATTTTGTGAGATTGGCAGAGAGCTATGAGGCAAAGGGGATCAGGGTTGAGAAGGAAGAGGAGCTGGAGGCTGCTTTTAGAAAGGCGATGGAGAATACAGATTCACCCACTATTATTGAGTTTATCATTGAACGGGAAGCAAATGTACTTCCAATTATACCTCCGGGTAATGCTTTAAAAGATATGATGCTGTAGTGAGCATCCGTTATAATAAAGTCGGTTCGTAGATTCAGCTCTGCGGATAAAAAGAAAGGCATGGTTAGGAATATATGATGAAAAAAAGATGGATATGTCTTTTCGTTGAGAATGAAATTGGTGTATTGGCTAGAATTGCTGGACTCTTTTCAGGGAAGTCCTATAATCTGGATAGTTTGACCGTGGGTGAAACAGAGGATAGTACGGTTTCTAGAATGACCATCAGTCTGACAAGTGACGATATGACCTTTGAGCAGGTAAAGAAGCAGTTAAATAGGGCGGTAGAGGTCATAAAGGTAGTTGATTATACAGATAGCTCAATTCATATCAGAGAAGTGTTGCTCATGAAGGTATATCATTGCAATGAAGCGGATAAAGTGGAGCTATTTCGTATGGCACAGGTCTTTGGCTTTACGATAGCAGATTATGATAAGAATACCATATTATTGGAGTGTGTTCATTCTGAAGCAAGGAATAATGATATCATCAGGCTTGTAACCAAAGGCTTCTGTAATCGGATCGAAATTGTCAGAGGCGGAGGCGTTGCGATGGAGTCCATTGCCCTAACCTCTTAAAAATGATCTCATAAAATTCTTAAAGAAGAATTCTTAAAGAAGAATTCTTAAAGAATCTGGAAAGATATTGACAGACATATCCATTACGTACTATAATGGACAAAATTAATATTGTCGGGAGCTTGTGAACAGGCTGAGAGGAAACTGAAGTTTCGACCGTACCTGATTTGGGTAATGCCAACGTAGGGAACTAACATGGATGTAGTATAATTTGTGGGATGTACCTTTGTTGGTGCATCCCATTTTTGTGTGTAAAACAGGATTAATTTGAATGGTTGGCCAACCATAGTGTTATTAAAAATGCATGTTAAGGAGAGTGTAGTAATGTCAGTGAAAAAGTTATCTTTAGCGGGAATATTAATCGCTGTGGGAGTGATTTGTTCTACCGTATCCATACCAATCGGTGTAGCTAAAATATTTCCCATACAGCATTTCATTAATGTGATTGCCGGAATACTGTTTGGACCTGTGTATGCCGTTAGTATGGCATTTGTTACCTCGTTACTTCGTAATCTTTTGGGCACAGGAAGTCTGCTGGCCTTCCCCGGAAGTATGTGCGGGGCTTTGCTGTGCGGCTTATTATACCGCTTTACCCATAAAGCCGTCTTTGCATTTCTGGGAGAGGTAATTGGAACGGGCATCTTAGGAGCGCTGCTCGCCTATCCGGTTGCAGCCTTCTTTTTGTCCAGTACCATTGCCTTTTACGGTTTTATCATCCCATTTGGACTGAGTACACTAGTTGGCTCTGCCATGGCTTTCGCACTTTTTGCCATCTTGAAGGAGGCAGGGGTGATCAGAAGCTGGATTGAGGGGTAGTGTATTGAAAGGATTCAATAAGGAAGTGAAGATAAAGATGTATTTATAAAAGTCATAATACTTTTAGGGAATCCAAAGCCAAAGCGCATAATCAAAGTAAAGTAGGTTCCAGACTCAAAATATGTGAATCGGCGAGAGAAAATAAAACCAGCGGCGTGTATTTCTGAGTAGGGAATAATTGAGCGGTAAATAGAAAGTAATATTGTAATAAAAGTAGAGTCAAAAATAACAAGATAGATCATTAACAAGACAAAAAATATGATAAAAAGAAAATGATAAAATAAAATGAAAAAAGAAAAGAGGGACAACCCATGACATATCATACCCAGATGGAAGCTGCCAAAAAAGGTATAATTACAAAGGAAATACAGCTTGTTTCCGAAAAGGAAGGAATGGCTCCAGAGCTGCTAAGACAGAGAGTTGCAGCTGGAACCATTGCAATTCCGGCAAATCGATTACATAACTCCCTAAAAGCGGAGGGCATAGGAGAGGGACTTCGGACAAAAATTAATGTAAATCTCGGTGTATCCGGTGACTGCGCAAACTATGACAAGGAATTTGAGAAGGTGAAATTATCCCTGGAATTTGGTGGGGATGCCATTATGGATTTAAGTAATTACGGAAAAACCAACACCTTTCGTAAACAGTTGATTGAGTATTCCTCCGCCATGATTGGAACCGTACCGATGTACGATGCCATCGGATATCTGGAGAAAGACTTAATGGATATTCAGGCAAAGGACTTTCTAAGAGTGGTAGAAGCTCATGCCAGGGAAGGTGTGGACTTTATGACCATTCATGCAGGAATTAATAAAAGAGCGGTGGAGAGTTTTAAAGCTTCACAACGACTCACCAATATTGTATCTAGGGGAGGTTCCCTGCTGTTTGCCTGGATGAGCATGACTGGTAACGAGAATCCTTTCTATGAGTACTATGATGAGGTGCTGGAGATTCTGCGCGAATATGATGTCACAATTAGTCTCGGGGATGCCCTTCGTCCGGGAAGCATCAACGACAGCACAGATGCCGGTCAAATTGCCGAACTGGTGGAGCTTGGACATCTAACCAAACGTGCCTGGGAAAAGGATGTTCAGGTACTGGTGGAAGGACCGGGGCATATGGCTCTGAATGAAATAGCTGCCAACATGCAGCTTCAAAAAAGACTGTGTCACGGAGCACCCTTCTATGTGCTGGGACCATTAGTTACGGATATCGCACCGGGCTATGATCACATTACCTCGGCTATCGGAGGTGCAATTGCGGCATCAAACGGAGCAGACTTTCTGTGCTATGTGACACCAGCAGAACATCTTCGTCTTCCAGATCTGTCTGATGTTAAAGAAGGTATCATAGCCTCTAAAATAGCTGCTCATGCTGCGGATATTGCCAAAGGCATCAAGGGGGCAAGGGACATTGATAATAAGATGAGCGATGCAAGACGAAGAATTAACTGGGAAGAAATGTTCTCCTATGCTCTTGATCCGGAAAAGGCAAGAACCTATTTTGAAAGTGTGCCGGTGGCAGAGGAGCATAGCTGCT
>JAEWMZ010000039.1 GCA_023392995.1 Bacillota bacterium | reverse complement strand
ATGCAGTGCGTAACAGCCATTATCCCCATGCAAACGAATGGTACGACTTGTGCGATGAGCTTGGTCTTTATCTGGTGGATGAGGCGAATCTGGAGACACACGGATTGGGAGGTCAGTTAAGTGCTTCACCGGAGTGGACAGCAGCCTATATCGAACGAGCGTCCAGAATGGTGCTCCGTGACAAGAATCATCCCTCCATTATTCTATGGTCTTTAGGGAATGAATCCGGTGCCGGTATGAACCATGCGGCAATGTACGGTTGGATTAAGGAGTATGATAAGACCAGATATGTTCAATATGAATCTGCCAATCCGGGGCCAAATATTTCAGATGTCAATGCTCCTATGTATCCAACGAAATCCTGGGTAGAAGATAAGATGGCTGATACAGAGGATATGAGACCCTTTATTATGTGTGAATATGCCTATGCGAAAAGCAACAGCAACGGAAACTTCAAAGAATTCTGGGATTTGGTAGATAAATATCCACGTTTTCAAGGTGGCTTTATCTGGGATTTCCAGGACAAGGCATTAACTGTAACCAGGGAAGACGGCAGCAAGAAGTATGTTTATGCAGGAGCCTTTGGAGAAACAGTAATTGACCCGGTACCGGATATGTGTTTGAACGGTGTGGTATTCCCGGATTTAAGCTGCAAGCCCGCAGCCTATGAGATAAAGAATTGCCAGGCACCGGTTAGAATTACAGCCTTTGAACATCCTTATGTTCCAGCTATCAGCTACTTGGTAAAGAACGATTATCAACAGCTGGATTTGTCAAATATTCGTATTACCTGGGAGCTGCAATGCGATGGTCAGGTGGTTGATTCCGGAGAGACGAAGCAATATTATACAACGGCAGGAGAGTCAGAACCGTTGGAATATGGACTGAATCTGGAGAGGGTATATGGAGAGGCTTATGTGAATTTCAAGCTTTCCTTAAAGGAGGATACGCCTTATGCCGAAGCGGGACATGTCATATCCACCTATCAGCTGAAGCTGGAGCAATCGGTACAGAAGCAAAAAGCGGGCAACATCGCAGGCGAAAAGCTTTCTATGGAAGAAACTACAGAGAAGCTGGTGATACTGGGTGAGAATACGCATATTGTATTTAATAAAATGAGCTGCAGCTTTGAAAAGGTAGTATTGGGCGGCATCGACCGCTTTATTGGAGGCGGAGATAATTTTTACCGAGCAGTAACCGGAATTGATGAGGGTACCCATGATCCGGGAAGAAATTATGCAGAGGAATGGAAGAACCTCGGTCTGCAGGATTTAGCCCAGGAGGTAATAAGCGTAAATACCTTGGCAGGAGATACGCAAGTTCTGATTTTTACAGAAGTCTCCTACAATAACGATAATCTTATTGTTACCACCCAGTACCGGATCGGAGGGAATGGGATTGAGATTAGTAAAACGGTGATGAATAACTGTCCGACTAAGACCTTACCAAGAATCGGTATGACTTTCCTTCTGCCTGAGGATAACAATAAGCTTACCTGGTATGGAAGAGGACCCTGGGAGAACTATGCGGATCGTAAAACCGCAGCTGCTGTGGGAAGATACAGCAGTACGGTTGCAGATCAATATACACCCTATATTAAGCCAGTTGAATGCGGTGGTAAGGAAGATGTCAGATATCTGATTGTAACGGACGGTGAGGATCACGCAATCCAAATTACCGGTGCAACCCCCTTTCATTTTGATATCCATGATTATTCAGTGGCAGCTTGTGATAAAGCTGATTATGAAGATGAGCTTGTTAGGGATGGAAAGGTATATCTGAATGTTGATTATATCCATACCGGAGTAGGAGGAGATACCGGCTGGATGAAAAATATTCATGACGAATATTTAATTGGAAAGGGAAGCTATCATTATCAGATAACAATTGAAACGAAATAAATGATAGCTGAACAAATCAGCATTGAACAAAGGGAAGATTAGTTAAAGCAAAACAGACTAAAACAAAGCTGAGTAAAATAAAGCAGACTAAAATAAAACTGAGTATAACAAAGTTCAGCAAATCAAATCTGAAATTACAAAGCATAATAATTACAAAGCATAATAATTACAAAGCATAAAAATTACAAAGCATAAAAATTACAAAGCGTAAAAATTACAAAGCGTAAAAATTACAAAGCTTGAAAATTATAAAGCTTGAAAAATTTGAAGATTTATAATAGAGCTGTCCTGTGATAAAACCGAAGGATTAAAACAAATAAAAATAACAGAAAACAAACAAAAAACAGAGAAAAGCAAGGAACAACGGTTGACGTTCCTTGCTTTTTATGATATTATTAGGACAAAACCAAACAAAACCAATAACAAACCAAGAAAAACCACATTTTAGTGGATTGTAGTATAAAACGAAAGAGCCAGCATAAATCAGCTGGCTTACAACTATATCAGAACATACTGAACATAGGAATATAATGAAGTGATGAGAGGCGCAATGTATGAAACGATCAAAGAGAATCGAAGCTTTGGATAGACGTCCGGTAAACAAAGATGGATTTATCAATGAATGGCCTGAGATGGGCTTTGTAGCGATGTCAAGCCCTTATGATCCCAAACCTTCCATCAAGGTAGAGCAAGGTGTCATTGTTGAATTAGATGGTAAAAAAAGAGAAGAATTTGATTTTATTGATGAGTTTATTGCCAGCTATGCAATTCGAATTGACCGTACAGAAGAATCCATGGCAGTATCATCACTGGATATTGCGAGGAAGATTGTAGATATCAATGTTTCAAGAAAAGAGATTTTGAACATAGTTTCCGGTATTACGCCAGCAAAGATGGTAGAGGTAATTAATTATCTGAATGTGGTTGAGATGATGATGGGGATGCAGAAGATTAGAGCCAGAAGAACTCCTGCGAACCAGGCGCACATTACCAATCTAAAGGATGATCCGGTTCAGATAGCCGCTGATGCGGCAGAGGGCGCTTTAAGAGGCTTCCGTGAGGAAGAGACCACCGTTGGTATTGCCCGTTACGCGCCATTTAATGCAATTGCACTGTTAATTGGCTCTCAGGCGGGAAGAAAAGGCGTATTAACCCAATGTGCTGTAGAGGAAGCAACTGAGCTGGAATTGGGAATCCGGGGCTTTACAACCTATGCGGAGACCATGTCGGTTTATGGTACAGAAAAAGTATTTATTGATGGAGATGATACACCGTATTCTAAAGCATTTTTAAATGCCGCATATGCATCCCGCGGGTTAAAGACCAGATTTACATCCGGCTCAGGCTCGGAAGTCCTTATGGGTCAGGCGGAGAAGAAATCCATGCTTTATCTGGAGACAAGATGTCTCTATGTAACAAAGGGTGCCGGTTCTCAGGGAATTCAGAACGGTTCCGTAAGCTGTATCGGTGTAGCGGCGAGTGTTCCTTCCGGTATCCGGGAAGTACTTGGCGAGAACCTGGTAGCGGCACTGTTAGGTTTAGAATGTGCATCCTCGAATGATCAGAGCTTTACGAACTCCGACATGAGACGTACCGCAAGAACAATGCTCCAGTTCCTGCCCGGAACAGACTTTATATTTTCCGGATATGCAGGCGAGCCAAATTATGATAATTTATTTGCCGGATCTAATTTTGATGCGGAGGATTTTGATGATTATAATGTACTGCAAAGAGACATGCAGGTAGACGGCGGATTAAAGCCGGTGAAAGAAGAGGACGTGATCCGGGTAAGATATACCGCAGGGAAGGCAGTTCAGGCGGTGTTCCGTTATTTGGGGCTGTCTGAGATTACGGATGAGCAGGTAGATGCTGTTACTTATGCCCACGGCAGTAAGGATACCATATCCAGGGATGTTGCTACTGATTTGGCAGCAGTGGAGGATATGATGAAGCGTGGAATTACCGGTGTTGATATTGTTAAGGCATTAGCGGAGTCCGGCTTTGAGGAACTTGCAGAGAGCATTCTAAGTATGCTAAAGCAAAGAGTGGTCGGAGATTACATGCAGACCTCTGCAATTCTTGATGAGGAGTTTAAGGTAATGTCCGGTGTGAATTGCCCGAATGACTATATGGGTCCTGGTACGGGCTACCGTGTGGATGGAAGACGTTGGGAGGAGATTAAAGCAATCCCTCATATTATTGATCCAAATAATTTCTAAGTAGTGTGAAATGTAGAACACTTTACATCCGGCACCCCGCGACCTAAAGGTCGAATGTCCGTTAGTGTGAAAAGCAGAGTATTTGAAATCCTGCACGCCGGGTTCTATGGAAGAATGTCAGTTAGTGTGAAAGGTAAACATTTCACATCCTACACCCCTGACCTATGGTCGAATGTCAGTTAGTAATGAGAATTCAAAAGATTTGGCTACTTGGAGAAGCTTATTTCAGAGGATTATGTTTAAATCTATAAAAATGCTATATATATGCGGTCGGATTACGACATCATGGAGGTATCTATGAAGATGAATGAAGAAATAATTGAACGCGTCACCAGACTTGTCATAGAAGAGATTAATGCAAAGGGCGGAGTCGGCAGGCTATTAGAAGAAACACAGGCTCATGGGAATGTAGGAGCGGGAAAGACCTCCTACGCAGGCTTTCCGATTGCCAAACCGGGAACGAATCCGAAGGAGGTAGTAATCGGAGTAGGCCCGGCCTTTCAAAGAGAGATTCATAATACAATCAATGGTATTAGCCTGGAAGAAGTTTTAAAGAATGTGAAAGCCGGTGTGGAAGAGGAAGGCATGATACCAAGAGTTGTGAAGGTACTTAAAACCTCCGATGTATGCTTTATGGGACTGGAGGCAGCTAAGCTAAGCGGCTCCGGTATCGGTATCGGATTACAATCCAAGGGTACGGCAGTCATTCATCAGAAAGATTTATACCCATTATCTAATCTGGAGCTATTTCCACAGGCTCCGCTGATGAACTTGGAAACCTACCGGGCTATCGGTAAAAATGCTGCAAAATATGTAAAGGGTGAAAAGGTTACCCCGATAGAAGGTCAGAATGATCCCATGGTAAGAGCCAACTATCAGGTAAAGGCCGCACTGATGCATATTAAGGAAACGGAACAGGTGGATTTGAGTATTCCTTATATTGAGTGGAAGTAGATTAGGCAATTGCGAAACTCA
>JAEWMZ010000015.1 GCA_023392995.1 Bacillota bacterium | reverse complement strand
GAAGCACTTAACTGACCTCCCAATCCGTGTGTCTCCAGATTCGCCTCATCCACCAGATAAAGACCAAGCTCATCGCACAAGTCGTACCATTCGTTTGCATGGGGATAATGGCTGTTACGCACTGCATTAAAGTTTAACTGCTTGATGCAGATAATCTGCTCTCTCATATACTCCGGGGTTACATATCTTCCTGTCTCCGGACAGAACTCATGCAGGTCAACACCTCGAACAATGAGACGTTTTCCATTGACGCAGAGCACACCGTCCTTGCGAATCTCTATTTTACGAAATCCTACCTTTGCGCTTTCGATATCCGTTACGTTTCCTGCCCCATCCACAGTTTCCATAACTAAGGTATATAAATATGGTACTTCCGCAGACCAAAGCTGCGGCTTTTCAATTCGAACCGATGGGAATGCTACGAATTTGGGATCCAGATAAAATCCGCACTTTCCATAGGGCTGACTTTCAAAACTGGTCACAAGCTGCCCGTCGGCATCATAAAGGCTTAATTTTACAAAACACTCTCCATAGCCTCTTACCTTATTATTCGGATGAAGCATAACTTTTAACTCAGCCTCATTAAAGTTATTCCCGGCAAATAAAGTCTCTACCTTATAATCCAGAATTCTTTGCTTTGCTTTTGCATATAGTCTTACATCACGGTGTATACCGGACAAATGCCAATAATCCTGATCCTCTAGATAGGTTCCATCGCAGAACCGGAGTACCTTTACAGCCATCTCGTTCTTTCCGCATCTCACCAGCTCCGTAATATCAAAAGCTGCCTCCAGCTTACTATCCTGGGAATATCCAACCTCAACTCCATTGATCCAGAGATAGAAACAGGACTCCACTCCGCCAAATTCGATAAAGATATCCTTCCCTTCATAATACTCCGGCACTTCAAAGGTTGTACGATAACAGCCTGTCAAGTTTTTCTCTGGAACTAGGGGTACATTCAGCTCAATCTGATCTTTTGCAATCTCTAGTTCAAAATGAGAGTCAGCTCCCTCCCGGTCAAAGGGATAAAGCATATTCGTATACACCGGTTTACCATAGCCCTGCAGCTCCCAATTCGAGGGTACCGGTATCAACTCCCAAGCCGAATCATCATATCCCAGCTCTTCAAAGCCCTGGGGAGCCATAAGAGGACTATCCACCAGCTGAAACTTCCACATTCCATTCAAGCTTTGTACATATTTGGAAGCGGTTCGGTCACAGCTTAATGCCTGCTCCACCGACTCGTAGGCTCCGTAAGGGGAATGCATTGGATAACGGTTTTTTTGTGTGACATGTTGATTTTCCCAATCTCTCTTCATCGTAATTCATTCCTTTCTTTCTGCAATTTGTGATAGACGAGGGCGAACTGATACGCCATTCTGACATTTTTGTTGCGACCTTTTCTTATCTTCTTTCTTCTAGTTTTATCTTATCTGGTAAAAATGGTTATTCCATTCTTACATAAGTTCTTGCCTTCTATTTATTAATATTATAAAATATTGTCACAGCATATGAAATGTTGTATCTGGGTATATGTTTATCAAAACTGGTATATCTTTATTAACACTGATAATCTTTATTGAACTGATATCTCTTTACTAAAACTGATATCTCTTTACTAAAACTAATATCTCTTTACTAAAACTGATATCTCTTTATTAGACTGATACATCTCTTATAAAAAATTAATTATGGAGGCTTTCTATGGTACTTGAAATAAAAAAGGATGTTATTTATCGATGTATTGGAACTGATTTCACAAACGGAATACTCGCCTGTGGTTATATGTCAAAGCCTTTGAAAGAGCATTCTCAATATAATTTCTCAATTGATTACTATAGCTGCTTTCTATTACTGTCCGGCAGCGGATTTTATTACGGGGAGGACGGAACCAAGTATTCTCTCCAACCAGGATGTGTCGTCCAGCGGCTGCCTAAGTGCATTCATACAACAGAAGTTACACCGGATGGAGAATGGCTGGAATTCTTTATCAGCCTTGGCCGCTCTACCTACGACTATTTATGCAGCTTAAACTTGCTGCCAGTCACCTCACCTGTACAAATTACTGATTATGATAATAGCCTACTTTCAGAATTTAATCGTTTTCTGGAGCAGCTAAAACAGTCGGATGATTCGCAACTGCCCTATTTATCGTTGAAGGCTCAAAAATTAGTACTTACCTTACTTCATCAAATAAAGACCTCTAGTCGCGACTCAGCAAAAGAATCCATCGATGAGGCCTGCCGCTATCTTTCTTCTGAATTTGATTCTGCTCTTTCCCTAGAAGAAATCTCGGTTAAGATCGGTATGAGTTATGAGAACTTTAGGAAACAATTTCGCAAATACACCGGCCTTTCACCCGCTCAATATCGGATCGAGCAACGGATGAAGCATGCTAGACTCATGCTGCTCTCCGGTATTTCCATTAAAGAAACTGCCTTTCTCACAGGTTATAGCGATACCTATTCTTTCACAAAACAGTTCACCCAAACCGTAGGTATTTCTCCTGGAAAATATAAAAAAATGAACTTAAGCTAGTATTAACCTCACATCCTCTTTTATTCAGCTATAGACTCTCCATCCTTCGTGCTAATCTTTTCAGACACGCCCTAACAAGAATAGAAGCCTCAAAGAAAATATAATTTTTCTTTCAGGCTTCTACTGATATATAGGTGATTGTGAAACTGAGAAACTTAAGCTATTGTATACACAGCCTATTCCTTTGCGGGAGCGTTTCCTTCGAGCCTTGCTTCCGCTTCGAAACAGTATCAGCTGTGTAAATGAGTTTCGCAATTACCTATTCTACTTATAGATATATTTATGTACTCTATCATTAATTTCTATTTACTCGCCTATTCCATGCTCCACAGCTATAAATTCTGAATAAAGTTATGCCAGGGCTTTATTGAACCGATGGTAATAACTTCAAACATCTAACCCTGCGCTTATGACAATGACACTACAGATAGATCTTATATTCACCTGCCAGCATGAGCAC
>JAEWMZ010000012.1 GCA_023392995.1 Bacillota bacterium | reverse complement strand
TGTAGATGTAGATGTAGATGTAGATGTAGATGTAGATGTAGATGTAGATGTAGATGTAGATGTAGATGTAGATGTAGATGTAGATGTAGATGTAGATGTAGATGTAGATGTAGATGTAAATGTAAATGTAAACTTAAATGTAATTGTAAAATTAAATATAATTATAGAATAAATATAAAACGAAAATAAATTAAGCTAAAGATAAGCGCTGACTGCTAAAATCAGATATTAATGAGTTAAATTCGAAATATACAGCTTAAAAGTAATGGGACAAAATTAGGAAGGGGTTTTCATGGAAGCTAACCAGATAATTGTAGGACTTATTATACTGATCTTAATATGGACTTTGATAGAACAAAAGCTTCTGATTACGAATCGCTTTGTGATTAAGTGCCCTGTACTTCCCAAAGAATGGAATGGAACCAACATTGTTGTTCTGGCTGATTTACATAATTGCTCCTTTGGGAAAAACAACGAGCGACTAGTAAATAAAATTGATAAACTTGCTCCAGATTTTATTCTGGTGGCAGGTGATATGATAAATAAGAAGGAGACAAGTTATCCCAGCAATAGCTTTTTCTTATTGGAAAGTCTGGCAAAAAAATATAAAGTTTATTATTCTTATGGAAATCATGAGCAGAAATTAAAGGATTATGAGAAAATGAAAGGACAGAAGGAAGAAGAACTTTATTCCTCCTGGACGAATTATAAAAAGGGCTTGGCACGTAATAATATTGAGTTTCTCGATAACAAATCCGTAAGCCTGAAAAAAAACGGGGCTAGTCTATGTATTACGGGGTTGTCTCTGGGTCTGGAGTATTTCGAAAGACACAGGATGCAGGAGCTTACCCAGATGCATTTGAATAAGATCATTGGTAAAAAGAAGAGTGATGAATTTCAAATCCTAATGGCGCATCATCCCTTTTACTTTAAAGAATATACTGATTGGGGTGCTGATTTGGTGGTGTCCGGTCATGTACATGGGGGAATGGTTCGACTTCCTGGAATCGGGGGGATTCTTTCACCCCAAGCGAAATTCTTTCCCAAATACCAAGCCGGTTTATATCAGCAGAAGGACAAGGCGATGGTAGTATCTAGAGGATTGGGATCACATTCCATTATGCCGCGTTTGTTTAACATTCCTGAGATTGTTTATCTTCGACTGGAAAAAGAATAAAAAACACTTGAAAATTCAATAAAATGTTTTGATCTATTATAGAAATTCTTTTAAGTAACTGCGATACTTATTTAGTAAAGAATGCTGTATACACAGCAGATATTGTTTCTGAACGGAAGGTAAGCCCGAAAGCAGCGTTGGAGTGGAGGAATAGCATCTGGTGCGTATACAATTACAAAAACTATATAGATTCGCAATTGCCTATTATAAACTTCCTTAACTGAAAGGAGTAACATGAGTATTCCCGTAAAATTAGAAGCATTTGAGGGTCCCTTGGATCTGTTGCTGCATTTAATCGATAAGAATAAAGTCAATATTTATGATATTCCCATAGTCGTAATCACAGAGCAATATCTTGAGTATATTAAGCAAATGAAAACCAAAAATCTTGAAATCATGAGCGAATTCCTGGTAATGGCCGCCACTTTGGTTAATATTAAATCAAAAATGCTGTTACCGGCACCAGAGACGGAGGAGGAAGAGACAACAGATCCCAGACAGGAGCTGGTGGAGCGGTTATTGGAATATAAAATGTATAAATATATTTCAGAAGAACTAAAGGACAAGCAGATGGATGCTTCAAGAGCATTGTTTAAAACACCTTCCATTCCGCAGGAAATTGCTGATTACAGGGAGGATGTTAATATTGAGGAGCTGCTGAGTGATTTGACTCTGGCAAAGCTTCACGACATATTCAAATCCATTGTCAAGAAACAGGTTGATAAGATTGACCCAATCCGAAGTAAATTTGGCAAGATTGAAAGGGAAGATGTAAACCTGGCAGTAAAATTTGCTCAGGTACAGGAATATGGTCTGAAGTACCGGAGGTTTTCCTTTCGCAATTTACTGGAAGCACAAATGAGTAAGATGGAAGTAATTGTTACATTCCTGAGTGTTCTCGAGCTAATTAAGATTGGCAGAATTCACATTGAACAGGAGTGTTTATTTGATGATATTATGATTACCTACCTGGCAGAGGATATTGTACAGATGGAGGAGGCAAGCTTTTAATGGAACTAAAAATAGTAGAGGCACAGATAGAGGCGATTCTGTTTACGATCGGGGAGGCGGTCGAGCTGGAGCGTATTGCCGGAGCAATCGATCACGATATAGAAACCACAAGAAAAATAATACATAATATGATGGATCGCTATGAGGAGGATGAGAGAGGAATTCACATTATTGAGCTGGATGGAGCCTTTCAGCTCTGTACAAAATCCGAGATGTATGAGACAATCATTAAGATTACTCATATTCCTAAAAAACATGTTTTAACAGATGTTCTATTAGAGACCTTATCCATTATAGCCTATAAACAGCCCATTACAAAGCTACAAATCGAGCAAATCCGCGGTGTAAAATCGGACCATTCGGTAAATAAATTAGTGGAATATAATTTAGTGTGTGAGCTTGGAAGAATGGATGTACCAGGGAGACCAATCTTATTTGGAACCACCGAAGAGTTTTTGAGATGCTTTGGCTTGCAATCACTGGATGCGCTACCGATTGTAAATCCGGAAAAGGTGGAAGATTTTAAATTGGAAGCGGAAGAAGAAATGCAATTGAAGCTGGATATATAGACGGTATAGCAGACAACACAAAAAGGAGTGATTCGTAGTGGACAACAGGGATGGACTGGGCTATATACCCGCATTTCATATGCCAGAGAAAGCGGAAGGGAACGACTGGCTGCTGGCGATAGAAAATAGAAGAATATTAATGAAGCTTCAGAGAGATAAGCTGTGTATCCCGGATCGAATGGAACTTAGACGTATTCTGGAAAATTACGAGACTAACAAAGAGAATAGTAAAGAAAATAGCAGAGAGAATAACATAGAGAATATCAAAGAGATTAACAATGGCATCATAGAAGAGTATATCGGCGGATATGACGGACATAATTGTTATTGTACCAGAATCCAGGAACAACTGGAATGTCCCGAGGGCTTCAAACTTGTGGAGCTAAGGGAGCTTACGCCGCAAACCGGCGATCCTGGTTTATTTATACTGGCAGGTGCAGCGAATCATATTCTGCATTGGAGAAGTATGAATCAGTTCTGCGGCCGCTGCGGGCATAAAACCAGGCGGAAGGAAGAGGAAAGAGCTTTTGTCTGTGACCACTGCGGCAATGCGATTTATCCTCGTATTTCTCCGGCAACCATAACAGCAATAGTGCGAGGGGATGAGATCTTGTTGGCTCATAATCGCAACTTTGCCCCGGGGCTGTTCAGTTTAATCGCCGGTTATGTAGAGCCGGGAGAAAGCCTGGAGCAGTGCGTGGAACGCGAAATACGAGAAGAAGTGGGAATTAAGGTTAAAAATATTCGCTATTTCAGCAGCCAGCCTTGGTCATTTCCTGATTCTCTTATGATGGCCTTTCTTGCAGATTATGATAGTGGTGAAATTGACGTTGATCAGGTAGAAATTGTAGAGGCTGGATGGTTTCAGGCAGACCAGCTTCCATTCATACCCTCTTCTGATAGTGTGGCAGGAAAAATGATACGCTGGTTTCGTGATACAGCTAGAGCAGAAAATAACATTAACCAGTAATAAGATAAATAAAACCAATTAATAAAAGAGAAATAATTGAGATTTTAGATAAATAGCAATCGATTTAAAAATGGGATTTCACAAAAAGCAGTTCGAAGGATTGATTAACTCAAACGCTTTAAAAAGAGTTAATATATCATTTACTGCATTCTGTGAGATCCCTTTTATATAAATTAATTGCACCATTAAATTTCTATACAAACTAATTGTGCTATTAAACATTAGAAAGGATAGTTTCAAGATTAGTACTAATTATGAAATGTAATGTGCAACACGAAACTGTATTCTGCTGTTATTTTTCTCTCTGGGATTTGACTTAAACATTTAATATCATTTGGAATAAACATCCACGCACTCCAGAATCTGAGCGAAAGAGTCTTATTAACTGTATTAATTTGATTTCAGTCTATATTCTATAATAATTATATTCTATAATAATCAGAAAAGCTGAAAAGTTTATTCCGAAACAACGAATAAAACATAGAAGGATAGAAAATTATAAAACAACTATATAAGGGGAAAAGTCCTGTTTTTCAAGGGGAAATGAGCACTTTATTAAATTCCAGTTATACCATAATTCGAACTTTTTAATGAAACCATTCTTAATACCATCGAAAGTAACAGTAATACTAAACATGGGGTTTAATAATAGTAAAAATAATGCTTGCATGTTGGTATACATTTTTGTATAATAGTCAATGCTGTTAAATATAAAATGCGGTTTTGGCCAGGGTAAATTCTTATAAAAAGAAAAATACAATGATGGAAGATTATCTTAGGTATTTTGCTTCGCTCCATATTTATTTGAGAATTTAACTTGAACGGCATACATCGTATTTCATATTCTGGGGCACTACTACATACAGAAAGGTTGTGATGTTAGGGTTGGATAAAAAGCTTACATTATACGGCTTTAACAACCTCACAAAAACACTTAGCTTCAACATTTATGATGTATGCTATGCTAAAAGTGAGAGGGAACAAAAGGATTACATTGCTTATATCGACGAGCAATATAATTCGGAGCGTTTGACAAAGATTCTTGTTGACGTTACGGAGATGATTGGCGCCCATATACTTAATATATCAAAGCAGGATTATGATCCACAAGGTGCTTCTGTTAATATTTTAATTGCAGAGGGTTCCTTGTCGTCCGATCATATTGATGAGTCCTGTAATCAAGGAAAGTATCTGCGGTCACCGTTAGAAGCTACCGGCAGAGATACAGTACATGCCCATCTTGATAAGAGCCATGTAACGGTACACACCTTCCCGGAACATCATCCGGATAATTCGATTTCTACCTTCCGGGTTGATATTGATGTTTCCACCTGTGGTGAGATTTCCCCCCTGAATGCCTTAGATTATCTGATCAGCAGCTTTGATTCAGATATTATTACAATAGATTACCGTGTAAGAGGCTTTACCAGAGATCTTCACGGCATGAAATATTTTATAGATCATGACATTACCTCCATACAAGATTATATCGATAGCGAAACCTTAACAAGATATGATGCAATTGATGTCAATGTATATCAATCCAACATTTTTCATACCAAGATGCTGATTAAGGAAATTGAATTGCAAAACTATCTCTTTAATAAGGATGTTTATGAGCTGCCGCCGAAGCAAAGACTGGATATTACCAACAGCCTCCGTAAGGAGATGATTGAGATATTCAGTGGTATGAATATATATTAGGGATGATAACGAAAGACTTTGGTACTGAGTTGAAAGAATTTGTCTTACTCCGTATCGCTGTCCTTACTATATTGCATTTAAGAAAGGATCGAATCTTCCAGTATGGATACAAATAAGAAATATACACAGCAAAATTCACCCATACATGAAGCGTTGTTAAAGCATAAAAAGAACCGTGTGGTACCCTTTGATGTACCCGGGCATAAGGGCGGAAGAGGAATCCCTGAGCTTACCGAATTTTTAGGAATAGATTGCTTGAAGGTGGATGTAAATTCCATGAAGCCCTTGGATAATCTGATTCACCCAGTATCGGTAATTAAAGCTGCTGAGGAGCTGGCCGCTGAGGCGTTTGGTGCAGATGCGGCTTTTTTTATGGTCAATGGAACAACGGCCGCCGTGCAAACGATGATTATGTCCACCTGCAAAGCAGGGGATAAGATCATTATGCCAAGAAATGTTCACCGCAGCTCCATTAATGCTTTGGTGGTATGCGGAGCAATCCCGGTGTATGTGAATCCGGGTGTAAATCATCAGCTAGGTATTCCGCTTGGAATGTCTGTGGCTGACATAGCAATTGCAATGAATGAAAATCCGGATGCGAAGGCGATTCTTATCAATAATCCGACCTATTACGGAATCTGTTCCGATTTAAAGGAAATTGTAAAACTCGCTCATAGGCATAATATTAAGGTCTTAGTTGACGAAGCCCATGGAGCCCATTTCTATTTTGGGGATCATTTACCGGTGAATGCCATGGCGGCTGGTGCAGATATGGCGGCTGTCAGTATGCATAAAACAGGCGGTTCTCTGACACAAAGCTCCTTCTTGATTTGCCAGAACGACATGGATCCCGGCTATGTAAGGCAGATAATCAATCTGACCCAAACCACCAGTGCTTCCTATTTACTGCTTTCCTCCCTGGATCTTGCAAGAAAGCATATGTATCTGAATGGGAAAGAAATTGTAGCAAAGACCTTGGAGCTGGCAGAATATGCAAGAACAGAGATTAATAAATCCGGCGGTTATTATGCCTTTTCTTCTGAATTAATAAACGGTGATACAGTATTTGATATTGACAGAACAAAGCTATCGGTGCATACTGCTGAAATTGGTTTGGCGGGAGTTGAGGTCTATGATCTGCTGCGGGACGAGTATGGAATCCAGGTTGAATTCGGAGATATTGGGAATCTGCTGGCTATCATATCAGCAGGAGACAGAGCCTTTGAGATTGAACGTCTGATCTCAGCTTTAACAGAGATTAAAAGAATCTATGGGAAAGACAAGGTGGGTATGCTAAACCATGAATATATCGATCCGGTGGTGGTGGTAACACCCCAGGAAGCTTTCTACCATGTGAAAAAATCCGTTTTATTGCGAGATAGTGTTGGACATGTATCCGGTGAATTTGTAATGTGCTACCCTCCGGGTATCCCTATTCTTGCACCAGGAGAGCGTATCACCAGTGATATCATCGATTATATTATCTATGCAAAGGAAAAGGGAAGCTCTTTGACCGGACCCCAGGATATGACGGTGGAGCATATCAATATTATTGATTTTTAAAATGCTTATAAAACAAGAACCGGAAGGAATAGAATACTTACTTTTTACCGGTTTTGTAATTTTGATATTTAGATAGTACGAAAACAGGAAGTTTTGCAAGGAAAGGCGCAGGTGTTTGCAGATGGAGTTATGGTATTCGGAGCATCATACGGAGCATGTACGATTTTCGTTAAAGGTGAAAAGAGAGCTGTTTAATCAGCAGAGTGATTTTCAGCAGGTATCGATCATCGATACGAATGAATTTGGACGGGCGTTAACACTGGATGGGTGTCTCATGGTTACGGAAAAGGATGAATTTATCTATCATGATATGATAGTCCACGTTCCCATGGCCACAAATCTGGGGATAAAAAAAGTGCTGGTCATTGGTGCAGGAGATGGCGGGACCATTCGTGAATTGACAAGATATGATAGTATTGAAACCATTGATATGGTTGAGATTGACCCTATGGTGGTTGCTGCCTGCAAGGAGCATCTTCCTCAAACGGCCGGCAAATTGGATGATCCAAGAGTTCATATATTCTATGAGGATGGTTTGAAGTTTGTTCGCCGCAAAACAGAGGAATATGACCTGATCCTTGTGGATTCCACCGATCCCTTTGGACCTGGCGAGGGCTTATTTACGAAAGAGTTCTATGGAAACTGCTATAATGCCTTAAAGGAAAAGGGTATTCTTGTGAATCAGCATGAGAGTACTTATTATGAGGCATATGTGGAAGCGATGAAGCGTGCCCATCATAGAATTAAAGAAACCTTTCCCATTGCAAAGGTATACCAGGCACATATCCCGACCTATCCCTCCGGTTACTGGTTGTTTGGATATGCATCCAAGCATTATGATCCTATTAAGGATTTGGATGAGGCGGCCTGGAATGCATTGGGACTAAAAACGAAATACTATAATACAAAGCTTCATCAGGGCTGCTTTGCACTGCCAAACTATGTTAAGGAACAGCTAAAGGAAGAGGAATAGAGAAGCAGCGTTAAAAAAAGAAGCGTGGAAAGTTCGTATTACTGATAACGAAGAACATGTTAGACCCACATATCTTTTAATAATGCATTCTTATTAAATAAATTTGTGACAGATACATTTTATATAATTACAATTTAGGAGGAAAATCATGAGTAGAGCGTTAATCATTGGTGCCGGCGGTGTTGCAGGCGTAGTAGTTCATAAATGCTGTCAAAATTCCGAGGTATTCGAGGAGATCTGTATTGCCAGCAGAACTGTGTCCAAATGCGATGCATTAAAAGCACAGGTGGAGGCAAAGGGTTACAAAACAAAGGTTACAACAGCAAGTGTGGATGCAGATAATACGGAGGAAGTAATCGCATTAATCAATTCCTATCAGCCGCAGATTGTTATTAATGTGGCGCTGCCATATCAGGATTTAACTATTATGGAAGCTTGTCTGGCGACAAAGGTGGATTATCTGGATACCGCCAACTATGAGCCAAAGGATACTGCAAAGTTTGAATACAGCTGGCAGTGGGCCTACAGAGAAAGATTTGAGAAGGCTGGTATTACCGCGGTTCTAGGCTGCGGCTTTGACCCAGGTGTAACCGGAGTCTTTTCTGCCTATGCTTTAAAGCATTATTTTGATGAGATCCATACCTTGGATATACTGGATGCAAATGCAGGAGATCATGGATATCCCTTTGCAACCAATTTCAATCCGGAGATCAATATTCGTGAAATTACTGCACCAGGCAGCTATTTTGAGAACGGTCAGTTCCATGAGACAGAACCGCTGGAGATTAAGAGAGTATATAATTTCCCGGAGATCGGACCCAAGGATATGTACTTACTGCATCATGAGGAAATGGAGTCTCTGGCTCTTAATCTTCCCGGAATTAAAAAAATCCGCTTCTTTATGACCTTCTCCGAGCGTTATATTACACACCTTCGAGTACTTGAGAATGTAGGTATGACCTCCATTGAACCAATTGAGTATGAGGGACAGCAGATTATTCCACTTCAATTTTTAAAAGCAGTGCTTCCGGATCCCGCATCCTTAGGACCAAGAACCAAGGGGAAGACTAATATCGGTTGTATTTATACCGGTGTAAAAGATGGCAAGGAAGTAAAATATTATGTATATAATGTATGTGATCATGAGGAGTGCTACCGTGAGGTTGGTTCTCAGGCGATTTCCTATACCACAGGGGTTCCGGCTATGATCGGTGCAATGATGGTATTAACCGGAAAGTGGAAGAAGCCGGGTGTTCACAATGTGGAGGAGTTTGACCCAGATCCATTTATGGACAAGCTAAATGAATGCGGTTTGCCTTGGAAGGAAAGCTTTCAGCCGGATATGGTTGAATAATATGCTAGGCTGGATGATTGTGGCAGGGAACGAAGTGCCATTCTTTCAGCGCAGAGTATTTATGATTTGAGAAACGATCAATTCCAATAAGTCAACGAAAGTGCTGCAGATATTGTATCGTAGAGCTATGCGATATGTTTGCAGCACTTTCATCAATGAAAGCTACAATAGACAGACACAGCAACCGATAATAAAAGAATTGGAGGAGCATATGAATTTTGACAAGTATCAGGTTCCATCACCTTCTTATGTAATAGAAGAAAGTTTACTACGAAAAAACTGTGAGATTTTAAAAACGGTTATGGAGCGTACCGGCTGTGAGATTTTATTGGCACAGAAAGCATTTTCCATGTACACCACCTATCCGATGCTTAGAGAATACTTAAGCGGCACTACAGCAAGCTCCTTATTCGAAGCAAAGTTGGGGAAAGAGGAGATGGGCAAGGAGGTACATATCTTTGCTCCTGCCTACCGCGAGGACGAGATGGATGAGATCCTGGCCATCTGTGATCATATTGTATTCAATTCCCTGCAGCAATGGGAGAAGTATAAAGATAAAATTAAGAACAGCCCCAGAAAGATATCCTGCGGACTTCGAATTAATCCAGAATATTCAGAAATCGAAACAGATCTATATAACCCCTGCTTTACCGGCTCTAGATTCGGAATTAAGGCACAGGCACTGGAGGGTGTTGATCTGACTGGTATCGAAGGACTTCATTTTCATACCATGTGCGAGCAGAATTCGGATGTACTGGAACGAACTTTAGACGTGGTGGAAGAGAAATTCGGACATTTGATGCAACAGATGAAATGGATTAATTTCGGCGGAGGAC
>JAEWMZ010000434.1 GCA_023392995.1 Bacillota bacterium | reverse complement strand
GGTCAAAAACCATCTCCTTTGCCGTTCCTCTTTCCACAATTTGTCCGGCATACATTACCATAATATCATCAGTTACGTTATAAAGCAACGGGAGCTCATGAGTAATAAAAATCATTGATTTTACCATACCCTTTACCATCAGATCCTTCAGCATTTTTATAACCATCTTCTGAGAGGTAACATCAAGAGCGGAGGACGGCTCATCTGCAATCAGAACCTTCGGTGACAATATGGTAGAGATTGCAATTACCGTTCTCTGCTTCATACCGCCGGATAACTCCACCGCATGCTTACTGAGAACACTTTCGGGAAGTCCCAATATTTCAAATCTTTCCTTTGCCAGTCTATAAATTTCGGCTTTCGATACTTTCGGCTCATGGGCATGAATCACATCCTCAATAAAATGAATAATCTTTTGCGTCGGATTGAGGGCATTCATTGCCGCCTGAGGGATATAGGCAACCTCGTTGCCCAGTATGGTTTTTCGCACTTCATCCGGTGACAGATCCGAGATATTTCTTCCATCAATTTTAATGGTACCGCTTCTATAATGCAGCGGTGGAAAATAATAGCCCATCAAGCTTAATGCCAGGGTAGACTTGCCGCAACCGGATTCTCCGGCGATCCCCAGGGATTTTCCTTCTTCTATCTTAAGGGATACCCCATCCACTGCAAATACATCTTCACCAAACCGCGTAACATACTTTGTTTTCAGATGATCAACTTCTAACATGACTTTTCCCATTCTATACACATGCACCTGGCGCAAGCGCAACTGCGCCGGATGCTTACTCCCTTCGTTCAATATTTATTTGCCAAGTTCCGATGCATTCCTGCTCTGGCTCTCCTGCATCATAGCCTTTTCTATCCTTTTACTGACTTATACTACCTTGCGTAAATAATGCTTCATTTCAGCACCTGATATTACATCTGAACAGGTTGGTAGTACTAGTCTCTCAGCTGAGGGTTGAAAATACGATCCAGCCCGGTATTCATCAGATTCAACGAGAAGGATATCAGGGCAATTGACAAAATAACCGGTAAAAATGCCCACCAGGCATTGGATAAGGGAGCTTTATAGGTCATAGCCCAGTTCATCATCAGACCCAGCGTGGAGACCTTGGTGGTTGCGGGTCCCAGACCCAGCATGGAAAGCTGTGCCTCAGCCAATATTCCGGAGGAGATCTGCAGAATAAGTGCCATTACCACATAAGAAGCTACATAGGGTAAAATATCAGTTAATATAATGCGAACCAGACTATGTCCTGACAGCTTTGACAAATTCACATGGTCACGGTTTCGCAGGGATATTACCTGGGATCTAACCGACCTTGTGGTCCAAGTCCAGGAGGTGAAGCCGATAATGGTGGCTACCATAACAACACCCCGGGCACTCTGCCCCACACTATAGGAGATCAAAATCAATATAACAAAGGAGGGTATTACGGTAAAAAGATTTGTAATAAAGGTAATCACATCATCCACAACGCCGCCCACATAGCCAGAGAGCAGACCGAGGACAAGACCGATTAAGGTAGCAATTACGCCTGCAATCAAACCAATCTTTAAGGAGGTTCCAATTGCATACACCAGCTCTGTCAGCACATCACGGCCGAAATTATCGGTTCCCAGAAGAAAGGATCGCTGATTGGAGATGTCCTTCACATTAATATATTCCTCGGAGGTGATGGCATCTGACTGCACCAGGCTTCCTGACTCATCCTTCTCCGCAATAATAATGTCACTGCTGCTTAGGATGCCGTCGATTTCATTGTCCAGACGAACATAATACTTTTTCTTGGCTGCAATCAAGCCCTTCTGAGGGTTATTCGGATCAAAGTGCTCATTCCAAAGATTAACCAGTCCCTGCGCATCCGTTACATCAATTTCAGAAATACTCACTTCACCGAATTTCTCCAGCCATTCCGCCATAGCGGCACGCTTTTCCATGTCAAGTTTTTTATCAATCTTACCGCTGACACTATCCATATTCAGCTTGTAGGAATCTGTGTCCACCACATCGGATACAGATACATAGGTACCTGGCTTATAGAACAATCCTCCAACCATCTCCAGCGGGTCATAGCTCACAATCAGCGGATAGAAAATACTCATTAATAAGATGAACATAAATACTGTAAAGCCTAAAACAAAACGCTTATCCTGAAAAACCATTTTCAGTTGATGTTTCATTCTTCCACCTCCTTAGTCCTGCTGAGCCGCTTTGATACGCGGATCGATGATACCATAAAGGATTTCCACCGCCAAATTGGCAATCAGAACCATGATGGTAATAATAAGGGTACATGCTGAAATCAGCGGATAGTCACGACCTTTTACCGCTGATAAAATAGTCGTTCCCAGACCAGGATAACTGAATATGATTTCCGCAACCAGCGCACCGCCGATCATGGTACCAATGGACATAGCCAAACCGGTAACCTGGGGCAGCATTGCATTACGAAATACATAACCAACAATTTTTCTGTCCTTGATTCCAAGGAAGCGGCTATATTTTACGTAATCCGCATTTAGCTCATAGATTGACATGGAACGCATACCGATTGCCTGACCACCTATCATAATCAGCACGATAGACCAGAAGGGCAGTTGGTAGTGTACCAACACAGACTTAAAGAACGTAATACTGGCATTCGGTATCAGCTCAAACCCATAACCTCCGCTGGTCGGGAACCATTGCAGCTTTATTGCAAAGAGAAATAGCATCAAGGTAGCCATTCCAAAGGCCGGGACATTACTCAGGAACAAGAACATTGGCAGGATATATTTATCGATGGCACCCCGGATATAAGCAGCGACAGCGCCCAGAAGATTCCCCAGAAACCATCCCACGATGATCGCAGGCAACTGAAGGCATACTGTCCACCAAACGGAGGAGCCTACGATATCAGAAACTGTTCTCGGATACTGACTAAAGGAAACACCAAAGTCTCCCTTAGCCAGATTCTTGATAAACTTGCCGAATTGTACAAAGATCGAGTCATTCACTCCGAATTTCTCCGCATAATCCTCATAAACCTTTTGAATCGCAGTAGAGTCGGTCATACCCTCGATTGCTCTGTTCGCGATGGCTGAAACAGGATCACCCGGCATCAGTCTCGGTAATACGAAATTAAGTACCACGGCAATGACCAGGGTTAAGAGATACCACATAATCTTGCGTGAATAATATTTCATAAATCCTTTCATAAGCTAATCACCTCACGTATAATAATGCAAACAGGAATGATATAATACTTAAGGTTTTCGACCTCTTTCATCCCTATTTGACCTAAAAGCAAGCCTTTTTTACTCATTTTTTTTATAAAAATAGCCATGTTTCCTAACGTTCGAAAACATGGCTATTCATTTAAACTATTCTACATTTGTCAATTTGTAGAGTGCTGCAATACCGTAACCATCTGCACAGATTGTCGGAGGAATATTACTTCCGTCATTCAACTGTGGATATCCTGTCCATACAGATTCATTCACAGTGTGGAACAAGCTAGGTCTGTACATCAATGCGAAGGATGGAACATCCTGCAGATAGATCTCACTTAATTCAGTATAATATGCCTTCAGCTTGCTGGTATCGGTTTCTGTTGGGATCTTGCTGAGGATTTCATCCGCACGTTTACTGGTATAGCCACCAAAGTTACCACTCCAGTTGATCTCCAGGCTGTTATAGGTACTGGAAAGCAATGCCATGGAACGGCTCCAAGGGTTGGCTACCGATGCTGCCGGAGGATTCCACATACAAATTTCAAATTTACCTGTTGTCATATCATCAAAATAAGTATTTGCATCCGGGAAATAAGTTTCAATATTAATTCCGATTTCTTTTCCTGCTGCTGCTACGATTTCAAGTGATGCATTCCAATCGGACCAGCCTTCCGGGCATTCTGCCTTGTAGGACAGATTCTTGCCATCAATTTCACGAATTCCATCTCCGTCTTTATCTACAACACCAGCCTCATCCAGCAGCTTGTTTGCGCCTTCAATATCCTTGCCGTTAAATTGATATTTTGCTAAAGCAGACTTATCAATATAGGACTGCTCATTATCGGTAGGATTCATTAAGCTTCTTGGTACATCCTGGAATGTTGGTGAGTAACCACTCATAGCGGTGGAAATAATCTGATCATAATCTACTGCCATAGCAATTGCCTTACGTACATCCTTGTTATCAAGGCCTGGTACTTCAACATTGAAATATGCTGTTGGCATCGTTGCACACATATAGTAAGGTGCTTCATCAATATAGGTTGAAATCGGTTTTCCGCTCTCCCAAAGCTTCCAAACCTGGGAAATGAACTGCTGAGAAACGTCAACTTCACCATTAGAGAACGCAACATCACCTGCTGCATTATCTGCAAAAATGGTATGTGCTATATATTTAGGTGCGGGTAAAGAGCCCCACAATGATTTTCCCCAATAATTATCATCTCTGATCAGTACAACCTTCTGGTCGTCTTTATAATATGGCTTATATGGACCGGTGGCAACTAAGTCTTCCATCACGTCCTGCTTCACCTTATCGGCCTCACTTCCGTTTCTTTCTTCTACCTTCTGAAGATATGCTTTTTGCATTACATATACCTTAGGAAGATATTCTATCACTTTTAAGGGATTGATCGGAACCCCTGCATCATCTAACTTGGAATAAAAAACAACTGTTGCATCATCTTTTGCAACTACTTTTTCTATGTAAGCTTTATAGTCATTACCATTTGCAGAACCATATTTCACATGGGTGTCATAGGTATATGCTACATCGTTCGCTGTTAACGGAGTTCCATCACTCCACTTTGCATCGGGATTCAAGGTAACGGTCAATTCCGTCTGCTTGTCATTCCAGCTATATTCCTTCGCTAAGAGTGGATACATCTTACCATCCAACATATTATACATAAATAATGTTTCATAAACCAGGGTACGGGATGAGTCTACCTGATTAATAACAAGTCCGTTATTTGAGTTAGCACTCATGGGATTGTTATCATTAGGAGTACCCCATTGTAGACCATTATAATATAAAGTTTCATTTCTTGGAGTAGAGCCAAGTTCAGTTGCCTCTGCCTGAGGCGCTTGTGTTGCTGTTGGTTCTTCTTGTTTTACTTCGGGGGCTGTAGTAGGTGCAGTAGTATTCGTTGGTTCCGTTTTTTTGCTGCAGCCTGCAAACAGTGATACTGTCATCGTTGCAACCAAAGTCAATGTTAAAACTTTCTTTAAACCTTTCTTCATGTTCTTCCCTCCATAAGATTATTGTTTAAGTAAATATATTACTTAATACTCCTCCATTATAAAATAATCCACCCACGAAAAAAGGATAGTAAATTTTTTTTTGGTGTGTTTTTTTTGTTCTACTCCTTTATTTGCTTCCCCATCAAAAGATTCTTCCTGTATTCTGAGGGTGTAATCCCATAAGTCATCTTAAAGGTCTTCATAAAATGCTTTTCGTCTTCATATCCCACCTTCTGGCTGATCTCATTGACCTTATAATCCGTCTCATCCAAAAGTCGCTTTGCTTCCTTTAAACGGACTAATTTTAAGTAGGCAACAAAATTCTGCCCCGTATATTCCTTAAAGGTAATGGAAAAGACCGAATAGTTCATGGATATGTCATTGGATACCATGGCCATATTAATATCCCTGTGATAGTTCTCCTCAATGTACTTCACAGCCTGTTTCATCTTGACCTGATTTCTGTAATCGTCAAAATCACTTGATACCTTTCGGTTAATCATTCCGATGATCTTGCTAAGCTGAACATAATATTCATTAATATCCGTATAATTGTATACATTTAACAGCAGCCTCACCGGAATACCCTCAGCGGCGATCACACTTGCATAGGTATGCATCAGCTTAGATACAATCTGCTGCATGAGACGGGAAAAAGTATCCGCACTAAGCTCACCATTCTTTGTCATCTGGATGATATTACTCAGAAACTTATCTGTTTCTTCAAGGCGCGAGGTACCAATCAGCTGAATACACTTATCAATATCTTTGACCGGAACCTCCCCTTCTTTGCTTCCCTCCAACGATGCCCTGCAAAGACAGAACAGCCGCTTTCTTACAGCTACAGCTTCTTGGAAGGCTTCCCTCAGCTGCTGAATACTCTCATAGATTCTACTGATACCGACCTGATCCGTTGGTATCTCCTCTTCTATAAAGCTCATTGCCAGCTCCGGATCAATCATAATCAGGTTATGCCCCTGAATATCCGGAAAATAGCAGATCTCCTTTGAAATAATCTTCCTGTTGACATGATAATTGGTACAGATGATAACATAGGGTTTATCTCCGATCCCTTCCACTGCCTGATTATAGATCATCTTTCGCTCAGATTCCTCCAGATCCTCATGCATTAGCACATAGCGGATCTGATTATATACTGTCTTTATTTTAACTTCACTTTTCTGCTCCTCTTCAAGGATTTCGCTATTCATCTTCAGCAGTGTTTTTGTAATATCCTCCCGGTTTATCGGTTTCAGGAGATATTCCTTCACTCCGCAGCGCAGCATATCCACCGCATAGGAAAAATCATCATACCCGCTGATGACGATCACCTTCGGTATGTGCTTCAGCTTCTGAATCTCATTTACCAATGTAATTCCGTCCATCTTAGGCATGCGAATGTCGGTAATCATAACATCCACCTTCTGTTCCCGCAGTACCTCCAGAGCCTCCGCACCATTTTTACATTCTATGATATTTTCTATTTCAATTCCAGCTCTCGAGGCTATGGCCACAATACCTTTTCTTATCAGCTTTTCATCTTCCACCACCATTAGATTCTTCATATCTGTCCCCGCACCTTTCACTTTTTAATGACCTTAGACAATTGGGAAACATAGGGCGAAGAACTCTGTATTTGCGTTCTTCCAGGTGTGAAGCATAGAAATTCTTAGGCGGCGTACTTTGGCGCCTTAGAATTTATCTTCACACTTCCCGACATGCTGCCATAGGCAGCATTAACATAGGGCGAAGAACACTGTATTTGTGTTCTTCCAGGTGTGGAGCATAGAAATTCTTAGGCGGCGTACTTTGGCGCCTTAGAATTTATCTTCACACTTCTCCTCTTTCCTTAAATGGAATTTTCACAATAACCTGGGTATAGCAGCCTTCTTTCGAATAAACACTGAGACCATAGCCCCTGCCAAAGCTGATCTGGATTCTGTCCTGAACATTCTTAAGTCCAATCCCATTCCCAGAACCTCCAGAGGTTTCTGCTTTCCCGTCTATTTTTTCTTGCAGCCTTACGATCTCTTCTTCCGTCATTCCCCGCCCGGAATCCGTAATCTTAATCAGGCAATCACCCCCCATGATGATCCCCTTCATATAGATACAGGTATCCTCTGCTATTTCTTCAATACCATGGTAGATGGCATTCTCAATAATCGGCTGTAGTGACATCTTTGGAATACTTTGCTTCCACACCTGAGGTGGCATATTGATACTGAGATAAATTTCATAATCAAACCGTAAATTGATCAGTGCCAGATAATTCTTGATATAATCGATTTCCTCCTCCACAGTTACATTCTGGGAATGCCAACGCATACTATAGCGCAGCAGCTTGCCCAAGGAGGTGACCGCATCCGAAATTGCATACTTCTCATCGATTTCAGCCATCATCTTAATTGATTCCAGTACGTTGTAAATAAAATGTGCGTTAATCTGATTCTGTAATGCCAGAATCTGAGTATCCTTAATCAGTACTTCCCTGTCTATGCTTTCCTCGATCAGTGTTTTTATATGATCTAGCATCTGGTTTAACTCATTGCCGAGCACTCCAATTTCATCCCTCTGGCAATTGTCAATTCTGACATCCAGATCTCCCTTGCGAACCTCATGCATAACCTCGGTAATATTATAAAACTGCTTTAAGATAAGCTCCACCAGACCGAAAGATACCAAAATCATAGTTACTAAGCCCATTCCCAGCAGGCTTATTAAGGGCTTAATATTCTTTTTAAAAATAGCCTCCTGGTTATCCATGGAGATAAGCTTCAGCAAATGTCCGTCCAATCCCTTAATCGGGATATAGCCCATAATCACATCCTTTTGGTTCACTTCAATTTTTTTATAAACAGCTTCCTTTGTGTTTTGATCCACCAGGCGAAAGGCCTCCTTCATCCTAGGCAGCCATTCCTTAGAACCACTCTCATCGTAGTAATAATTCCCCTTGGAGTCCACGAAACACATCCATTGCTTCTGATCCTTTGTATAAATGTCCGGGAACATCGTCTTCATCGTGGTCGCTACTTCAGCCACCGCATAATCCCCGTATTCCGCACTGTTTAATTTTGTAATCAACGATACAATTCGATCACTATTCTTCGCCGTATTCCTGTAAAACAAAGTGTCTTCATAATTAAAGCACCAGCTTCCATTCGGTATCACATTCCCCTTGGCCCAGGCCAGCTGACGCATTCGCTTCTCTTGAAAAAGCAGCGGTACCAACTCTGGCATCGAATCCGAATCCACATAGATTCTGATTTGATGCAGATAAGGATTACTATTTACGATTCGTTCCACGCCTGCGATTTCTGTCTTATAAAAATGCAGCAAGGTTTTTGTATCATAGTCAATACCCCTGCTTAAACCAAGCAAATACTCATTCAAGACCTGGCTGTTGGCGATCACCTGGGTTGCCAAATTGCACATCTCAACATTCTGCTCAATGGTATGCCTGCTTTTTAAAAGATCATATTCCATGTTTTTTATCTGTTCCTTTGTTGAGGAATACTCCAGATTCCTCAGCAGAATAACACTAAAAATCAAAACAGGAATAAACAATGTCAGTAAAATCACCAATACCAGCTTGTATTTCAGCTTTAATGATGTAAAAAACTCCATAAGCTTTTTCATCGATACCCCTCTCCTGACAAAAGCCTATGGAAGCTCCATCTTAGCCTTCACGTCATTCATAAGCTCTGTTTTCTTTCTCAGAACCTGACTGACTCCCCAGACATTTCGCTTTTGTATAAAGTCAAACCATATTTTATTGAATTCTTTTTCTGAAGCCGCCAACAGCAGCTGTGGAAGAACCTCTCCCCATTCCCGGTCTATCTTTTCTTGTACAATTGCTTCCTGGGAACCACTTTCCAGTATGATCTGGTAGGGTGTGGGGTTGAACACATAGGGGTAAGTCCAGCGCTTTAGCTGTGCCACCGGTTCAAATTTTTCTGTTCTTCCCTTACTGCTATACTTCATGTTACTGAACATCCAATAGGTGGCATCCGCTCCATATTCCTGATCATAGATCTTCCTGTCCGTCTGCAGTAAACTCCTCCACTGAGACTCCAGCTGCGCTACATTCTCGTCCCTGAACCAGGTCTTTCCTTCCACTCCCTGCCAGGTCATCTGCTGTCCGTGTTCACTCATAAAATAAGAAAATAGCTGTATCGCTCTATCCGGGTACTCACAATTTTTCGAGATCATCGTGACCGTCCAGCCATTAATTCCCATACCAGGCAAAGTCGGATTTTTGCCAAGAGAATTCCTCGGTCCGTCCACAGCAATATATATGCTGTCCGGGTCATTCCCATACAGAGCTCTCTGCTGATCTGCCATATCTGTGTATTGATAGAGCATACAAAAATACCGCCCCTTAGCAATCTTTTCTTCCATCTGAACACGTTTGTCCCAAAAGATGTCGGGGGACAGTAGCCCTTTCTCTCCAAGCACTCGAAACATCTTCAACCAACGAATCAGCTCGGGATCTATATAACGGTCATAAAATTTTCCGTCCTTTTCATAGGGTATGGCTAAGAAATTAGCTAGATATTCATCAAAGGACACATTACCATAGTCAGTAAATTCATGGGCACCCACAGCAATCAAAGGCTCAGAGCCCACCTTTGGATACATCTGGGCTGCCTTCTCTACGGCTGCTTGAAATCCCTCCGGCGTAGTCATGTCAGGGCTTCCGATTGCTTCATAGATATCCTTTCTGACTAAAAAAGTCTGATTGGAGGGAATATTGTCATAAGTTTTGTAATCCTTGGGAGTAAGTGCATAGTTGGGATATCCATAGATGTGCCCGTCAGAATTGGTATACCAGTCAACAATAACCGGATCAGTCGTCTGATACCAATACAGGTCATATTGATCCGCCAGCGTGTCCAGTGCATATACATCACCCTCAGCAATCAGATCACTGATGGCTTCCTCAGACCAAGACATTGTAAGGATATCGGGCAGTGTATCAGAGGCGATAAGAGACTTCAGCTTTTCACTTCCGTTACCGGAAGGAGTAATAAAATTAATATCAACCCCCGTCTCCTCCGTTATCTTTTTAGAGACTAGATTTTCCCCCCAGGAGGTATTAAACCAGGCAAAGTTCACGTACCAGTCCAGTGTGATCTTTTCCGCTTTTTTCGCTGACCATCCCGGTTCTGCGGACATCTGTTGATTCGCTATTTCGGCTTTTTCGGAGGGGGCATCTTTGGTTAATATTTGGCCGGAAAGAGAGCCTTCGGGTAATTGACAGCCGGTCAAAGATAGTATAAGCAGGATAAGTAACATCAGCGTACCAGGAAAATACCGTTTTGATACCATAGCTTGCCTCCTAAGATTATTTTCATAGGAAAATTATAACAAAGACTGTCAAAAAAATCAATTCGCATCAAAATTTCACCAATTAATTCAATGAGTAAATAATATAGAATTATTAGATCAAAACCCATAAAAACCGCAGCTATTTTTCATACAATTAACGATAGCTTTTCACCTTTATCCAAATAAATAAGTATATCAAAAAAGAAGTACTTCTCCCACTTTTTGCAGTCAGAGAATCTACCCCTGGTCAGCCAATTATATGCTGCTGTATTGTTTTATATTAACTACTCCGAATAATACCCTTTTCCATTCTTTTTGGAATGATAGAGTAATTCATCTGCTTTTTGGAGATAATCCTCAAAGCCATAAGCTTCATTCCCAATCCAGGCCATTCCAGCTGATATTCCTGCCGATCTTACAGCGCCATCTGGAAAGGTAAGTTTATCATTTTTTAGCTTCTGAAAGAACGCTTCCACTGCCTGCCTGACTGCGCCTTTTGATTCCTGATCATAGATCAGCAAAGCAAACTCATCACCCGATCGTCTTCCAAGAACTTTGTTTATTACACTAATCTCTGTCAGATGCTTTACTGCATGATTAATATAAATATCACCCCATTTATGTCCATAGTTATCGTTAATTCCCTTCAAATTATCCAAATCAAACATAAGTAATGCGGCTACCAGTGAGGGATCTCTTTTTGCCAATACCTCTTCCATGTGCTGCTGCATTGCTTTTCGATTATAGATGCCGGTAAGGGGATCGGTATCTCTATCATTTAGGATCTTCTTCTTTTCCTTCATTTCCTCAGAGGCATCCATAATAACACCAATCGTAATTCCATCATTTTGTATATACTTGATCTTCAACCATTTTCCAGGTAATTCATCAATATAATAGATATCATCCTCCTCTTCCTCCGGATGACTTAACAGTTCATTCATCTTACCAACAAAGCTGCTTTTGTGATTCAGTATCTCACTGGTTTTCGCCTCATTTAGTTCCAGCAGCCTGGCTATCTGGTCAGTTACAAATACGGTATCCTTATCCTGAGAGTATTCAAATACCCCCAAGGGAAATCCGACCATATCCATAATCTTAGACATTTTTCCCGAGGTCTCCAGCAGCATATTACTGGAGAATTCCACTGCCCTGGATAACTCATCCAATTCCAGCAGCCCAGTCTTTTCAAGGTGAATTTTCTTCCTTTTATCAGAGTTCCTTACCTTTTCTGCCACCTTAATAATCGGGCGCGTAAAGCTTTTGCTTACCAGATATCCAAACCCAATTCCTGCAATTGCAGATAAGCTAAGGGATATGATAAGAATTGATTTTATCTTGTTAACATAGCTGAGCAGCTGATTTTCGTGCATCAGTCCAATGATATACCACTGGTTTTGTTCAAAGGGGGTATGATTCGCATATAGGCCCATACTTTCCACCGCAATATATATCTTCCCTTTGATATCACTGTTATGAAGCAGTGCTATGGAGTTATCCGAATCCACCTGGGAATATCTGATTCGTTCATTCTCTGTAGCAATTCTTCGCTGAATTGCCTTTGTCAGCAGGATAGCCTTAATTTCACTTCCATCCTTCGAACCGTAGCCAAGCATATATCCATAGTAATCCTTTGTCTGCAGGTCCGTTGCCGGCAAAAACTTATTCAGATACTGTTCTGATATCTCGACTCCAATTATCCCAATCACGACGTTATTATGCTTATCAAACAGAGGCATCGTATAGGTAATGTTACGAATATCCTGAGGGGATAACTGAAAAGGAAGACTCCAGTACCCTAAAAGCTTAGGCTCCGAAGATAACGCGGCCTTACTTAAGGGCATCTCATAAAAATCCGGGGTCATGTCAGACAAATCCAATTTATATTTCCAGGTCTGATCCAAGGGAATCTGCAATTTATGAGCAAACTCTGAGGGTCCATATACTAGGTATAAGTCCCGGTTGTTATAGTCGTTCAATACAGGATCATAGTCACGAATATAAACGGCTGATTTTTCCTTTTCCTTGCCGTTCATGATAAAAAAGATTCCGGTTGCTTGTGTTGTTCGAAGTGCGGATACTAAAGACGTACTGATATCCTCAAAGTATTGATCCGGCTCCTCCTCAGAGTGGTAAGCTTCTGCTATCTGATCCAGGTATGGATCCATATTAATCCATTTGTAACTCATTTCCTTCTGTAAATAATCCCGGCGGTTTCTGACCTTCTCCGCAAAGGAAGAATAAGCATTTTTCTCAGCTTGATTAATTACGCCTCCAAAGATCAGAAAAAAGGATAACAGGGCAGCCTCTCCCAATACAATGGCGATAATCAGGGATAACAGTTTAAATGCAATTGATCGTTTATCAAACTTCAATAATCTCATTTTACTCCCTTACCTTTTATTTTAGTGCTTCTGTTATATCCTTGGAAAAACTCTTGTACCAATCTAAAAATTGTTCTTTGGAGGTTAATTCTTCGATTACAGCCTTTCTATCCTCGCCTCTCTCAACTCTCTCCTTTAATGCTTTCAGATCACTCTTAACACGGTCCGGCAGGGTTTTTTCCAGTATGCTTCTCGCTTCATAGCTTCCCCGAAACGGCTTATTGCCATAAAAGGAATAGGTTTCAAACATCTCCATCGTGGTAGCAATGGAATGTTGAACCGCTTTATTGGACCGACTGTTACGATCCATTTTCGATAAAATGATTTCGGAATTAAGATTTTCTGATTTTACCGGCAGATATCCCGTTGATACCGCAAAGCTGGTATTTTGCGGAGCATCAATGAACCACTTTAAAAATACCGCCGCCGCATACTCATGGGCGTCATCACTCTTTGTAATGCACATTCCGGCTCCCTGCTGAACCGCATAAGGCTTACCGCCTTCATAATATGGATAGGGGAGCGTAATCACTTCCACCGGAATAGAATGATCACCATCAGCAACCTCCTGAGGGAAATAGGAAGCCCCGGCGGTTGATCCGGTATATGCTGCTATTTGTCCTGTTTTTGCATCATCCGAACTAAATCTTCCAATCTTAGCATAATAACCGTTGATATAAGGAACATAATAATTCGTCCATATTTTATAAGCTTTCTCTTCACTTAAATTGAATATCCCCTGATCTCCCTTATAGCCGTACATCTCTTCTCCAAGCTGCATCGCTGAGATCAACATATAATTCGCATTAGCATCCACTCCAAAGAATGCCTTTCCAGTATATTCATAGTACTGCTTCGCGGTTTTCGCAAGACCTTCCCAGGTTGTCAGGCTATTAAGGCTAGCTCCCGTTGCTTTCGCAAAGTCATCCCAGAAGGTTTTATTTAAATAGAGGTTCTCCGTAGATTTTGCTATCGGAAGTATCTTCAGTTCCTTTCCATCTCCAAAGATCCCTTCCTCCAAAAATTCTCCCCGGATTTCGCCCAGCTCCTCCTTGCTAAAATAATTCTTCAAATTTGCCAATTCTGTAATCTGATTCACACGGAAAACATTGTCCGGATAGGCAGCAAAAACATCGGGCATCGGCAAGGAACCAATCTCTGCATTTGCCGACGAAAACAGTGCATCTGCCAGCTCGTTCACATCTCCATAGCTCTGTGCCTCTATTACAATACCTTGTTCCGTGCCTATTGTATCATTGAACTCCAAAACCAATTCGTCAAACCTATCCTTTACCGTGCCATTATAATAATTCCATACGGTAACAGTAATCGGATTATCCGGATCTAAGGATTTATTCTGTGCCGGAAGCATGCTGCAGGATGTCATGAAAAGGCACAAGAAACACAAAAGTCCAGTTCTTACTATTTTTTTCATCTGTACAATCTCCTCTTATCTAGCTGGTTCAATGTCATTAACTTCTATTAAATACCATTATAATCTATTTTTCTACATATAACAATCCGATACCTTGATAAACATAAGGAAAGTGAAGCACCTAAAACAGCCAAGTGAAATAATAAGTGAAAAATAATAAAGCAATAAGCGAATCTATAATTAAATCTATAAATGATCTATAAGTAAATCTATAGTTAATTAACATCTGCTAGTAAAAAGCACATAAATAGCAGAAAACGCAACTGCGGAAGGTAATTTCCTTTCGCAATTACGTTTCTATTCAGACGTGCCTATTAAATTTTATCGGCAGGTTTTATTAGGTCTTGTTGACTGTTATTAAACATTTTACTGTAAGTCCACTGGCAGTTCTTGCCGTTATATATGCTTTACCAGTTCTTAAAGCCGTTACTTTACCAGTTGGGGATACTACGGCTACCTTTTTATTAGAGCTAAGATAGGTTATCAGGTCAGTGCTTCCGCTTGGGGTAATCACAGGCCTCAGGATAAATGCATCCCCCGGTTTTAAGGTTTTACTCTTGTAATTTAGCTTTATTCCTGTTGCCTTTACTGTCTTAACCGCAATCTTCTTTACTGTCATATTACCACGGTAATCTACGGCAAAGATTGTATAGATACCATCTTTCTTAGTTGTGAAGGTTCCCTTATCCCCTGTGACCTTAAGTTCGGTTCCGGCATCTGCGGGAAGAAATTCCTCTGCAGTTCTGGTGCCTTCCATATATTTCACACGCTTTAGCCCGCTTTCACTGTCACCTGCCTTAACCGTAACGGTTCTGGATTTATAATCTGATGCTACTGTAAAGGTTGCCGAAAGCTTTGGCGGTGCAGTATCTGCTGTCACTTCATATACCTGCGAAACCTCATTTCCTGCATAGTCCGCTGCATAAAAGGTGTAATATCCGGCTTTTGTGAAATCCACCTGATGATTCACTACTGTTGTACCAGCAGTACCCTTTTTAAAATCCTTAAGCTCCTTCTCACCAATCATCCACTTAACAACACGAAGATTAGAGCCTCCCTCATCTGCCGCATCCACAAGAACTGTCATATCTCCCTGATTGTATTGTGTTGTAAAGGCTAAGGTAGGTGCCTGGGTATCCTGCTGCAGGCTGCCTGCCGCCAGTATTGCCTTATAAGCACTTGGTATTCCTCCGTACTTCGTAACATCTTTTAATCCGCTGATGGGTTTCAGGTTCCCAAGAATGATATCCTTTACGTTGGAAGCATATAAGTTATCACCATATGCGTATAATAGAGCTGCCACTGCCGAAACCTGAGGAGCCGCCATGGAAGAGCCGCTGGCGTTGCTGTAGCTTCCGACAATGGTACTGAATATATCCTCTCCGGGCGCCGCGATATCCACTGACTTCTTGCCGAAGTTAGAATATCCGGTTAAATCTCCGTCTGCATCAATATAGGTTACCGATATCAGGTTATCAAGCTCTAAACTAGCTGGGTATAAGGGAGCCTCATCAATATTAGCGCCCTCATTTCCTGCAGCCGCTACAAATAACATGCCGGATTCCTTCATTGTTGCTTCTAGTTCCAGATAATCCTGATTACTTCCCCAGCTTAAATTACAGATATCTGCACCCATCATACTTGCATATTGAATGGCCTTTACTGCATTTGCCATATCACCGCTACCATTCTTACCGCCGTTTATTTTTAAAGACATAATCTTTATATTGATATTAGAGGCGATTCCTGCAATCCCTATCTCATTATTCATGGCAGCAGCGATCGCTCCTGCAACATGGGTACCATGATTATCATTATCATTAGGATCTGCCAAATTCTTCTGATACAAATCAGAATATACATAATGGCAAACGGTGCTGTCGTTGTTATAAAAATCCCAGCCATAAACATCATCTACATATCCATTATTATCATTGTCAATGTTATCACCGGGTATCTCTCCTTGGTTGATCCACATATGATCTGCAAGCTCTGGATGCTGATAATCTACGCCTGTATCGATAATTGCTATTACTACTTCTTTCTTTTCCAGTCCTGCATTTGCCATTGCCTGCCAGGCCTCTGCAACATCCATATCAACATCCGGTGTGGAGGTTATTTCCTGCGCTGCCAGCTTGGTCAGCTTTGTATACTTTCCAGAATTATTAATATACCACTGCGTATCCGAGTACTGATCATTGCTGACGCCAAAGGAGGATAACTTGCTGCTGCTTTTTGCATAGACCGTCTTTGCATTAGATGAGAATCCAAAAAGTATCGCTGCCACCGCTGTCAAAACAACTACTGTTATATGCCATTGATAAGAATTCCTTTTCTTTTTCATCATTAGCAACCCCCGTTCTCAAGCCTTACTTCTTATGAGCTTCATGGTAGTCTCCGGTATTGGCAAATCTGTGGCAATATTATTACGAAATAAAAAAAATTTATTACATATATGAAATAATACCGGGCATAAAATTCATATTCCTGTAATCAAGAGGGGCGATGCAAAGGAATGTGTTAGTTCTCCAAAATTTGGTGGTGCATTTTTTGTCATAATATGCTATAATTGAACGTAGCTATCTCATATGTGCTATCAATACTTCTGTTTTCATCCATTGCATATTATTGTGATATGCAATGCATTCACGTCCGGCATACAGCGACCTTGCGGTCGAATGTCAGTTAGTATGCAAAAATAGCAGCAGCTTAGAGTTTCGCAATCGCCTATGTATTCTATATAAATGGAGGTTACCACGATGAACCCACAGGATAACATTGAACAACTTTCTCTAGAACAGCGTGATTTTTGGGACGGACTGCAGCTGGATATCTTATCTTCAAACCATGGTAATACAGCTGAAGCTTTTCAGGCTTTCATCGAAAGAAATCTTGTATTTTCCCTGCTTTTCCGGGGTTATACCGTACTAGAAATGTCTGCTTTCCAAAAACTATTTCAAGCGAAAGATTATGGATATTTTATACTTTTCGAAATAACAGAACAAAAAAAGACTAGTGTTGGAAGCTTTGTAATGAATGATTTTGAATTATTTTATTTTATAAAAGAGCATTTGAACAAAATAAAGTGCGCCAGCCTTCTGGGACCGCTTTTAAGCAGTCGAATTGGTCTCTTAATCACACTGGATCAGCTTTTGCCGGAAGACATTCATCAGGAGCAGAGTAAAGCCCTGTGCCAGGAATTAATCCCTTTACTGGAAGAACGTTTTCATATAAAGGTAATTGCAGGGATTGGTAGCATACATAACCTGTCCTCAATCTATCCCTCTTATACCAGTGCTCTGGCTTCCTTATCTCACAGCAATGCTGACTCCATCGTATTTTATTCTAATCTAAAAGATTATAACGTCCTAAATCAATTTGATTACCCTCTTACGCAAAAGCACTTAATTGAGGCTCTGAGAACAAGAAAAGCCGAGGCGTATGATTATTTTGGATTACTTATGGATTCAATTCGTCCAATGAGTGACACAATGAAGCGTAATAAAATTTTAGAGCTTTTGGTTCTAGTGAATCATACTCTTGAGATCGACAGAGAAACGGGGAGAAAGTCCTTTGATTATATGAGCTTGTCCAGGCAGCTTATGGATTGTCGTGAGGATCAATTAATTGATGCTGCATACCAAACCTTTGTAATCATAACCAGCTACACGAAGCCCCAAAACTCCATTGATTACTCCAATCATATCGTAAAAGCCACCCGCGAATACTTGGAGAGCCATTATGCCGACGATATTTCTCTGGAGGCTATGGCGGAGCATGTAAATATCAGTCCTCAATATTTTAGTAAGCTGATTAAAAAAACCACCGGTTTTAATTTTATTGACTGGCTTTCCATGCTGCGTGTAAAAAAGGCAAAGGAATTATTGACCAATACTGATTTTACTGTAAAAGAAGTTTGCTTTATGGTAGGCTATAAAGATCCGAATTATTTCAGCAGAATATTTAAAAAACGAATTGGCATAACTCCGAGTGAGTTTGTTAAGGCCAATTCGTTTCTCAGCAGTAAGAATTAAAGAATAATCCACTGTACATTGAAGTTACATAGGGATTACGAAATCCGATTTTACTATGATCGGGGTAGGTGACAATCGTTTTTTCGATATATTCCATCGGGTTTATAGCAATGGTTTCTGTTTTATCAAGGAGCCTTGCTATGAACCCGTTTTCTCTGGTAAACAGCTCCTCCATTCCGCCATCCTGTGCAGCTTGTATTGCCAGTGAGTCTTCCAGTTCCAGCTCCCCGTCCTCTGCTGCCTTAAAGCCGCAGGCCGAAAGCTCTTCCCCGTAGATATCCTCAAGATTTTTCATTTCATTAATCAGCTTTGCCGCCTTATAATGCTCAATACTGTCATCGGTACGGGTCTTGGCCAGTCGTATTAAATCGTTGTAGGAGGTGATTATGTCTTCCACTGCGCTTAGAATCTTCTCGCTGTCCGGCACGATTCTCAGGGTAACAGGCTGCTCGCTTACGGATTTTAAATGAATGTTCAGCGTATTCTCAAGTGTAAAGGAATTTGTGGCCGTCTTCTTATCTACACTGTTCAGTTCAAATCTGGCAACGCTTGGAGCTTGCTCGATTCGATTCATCCCAAAGAAATCCGTGATCCCTTCATGATAATCCTCCAGATCTTCAAAAGAAAATCTTTTATCTCCGAATCGTCCTGATAACTCTGAGGAAAGTACGAGTTTACTGTAGTTCCTTTTACTTCCTTCTTCTATGTAAGCCCTCATATTAGGCAGGTTATTGTTAAGAAACTCCGCAAACCGATGCAACGTTTCCTGATTCTCAGTCCGATCCTCATTGATAAAATTGAAAGAATAGGTTTCTGCCCCAAGATAAGCATTAAACTTATACTCTCCCGCCGGTAATCCTCTGGAGGTATGTAACAGTTCCCTCCCTTTGTTGATCTGTATACCTGCAAGGGAATTCACTTTAAATTGAATTACCTGAGGCAACGTATCTGTATTCTCGCTTAACAGAGTGGCAGAAAGTACCTCCTCATTGCTGACAACTACCGTTTTACTTTGGAACCCGGATACTTCCGGATCAGACATATCATATATCTTAGCCTTCAACTCTAAGGCACTTTCTTTGATCCCAATGGTATAAATCTGATTTTCTTTTGACAGGTTTATCTTATAAAAGGGCGAACGTTTACTAAGGTCTATGATTTCACTATAGACCTTACGCAGTTCATTCTTTTTACTAATCGGATATCTTGAAGCCCTTTTCACAGGTAGACTCTCCAACATATAATTATAAGCCAATATCACAAGAGTCCCCCTTCCCCTTTATGTATTATGGTTTCAAAACTTGAATATACTTACTCTTTTTGACTAAGTTCGTCTTTTCACTGAATTGCCGATAATTAAAGTGGGTTTAACGAATAGAGAATCACAGGCTACGGTATTCCCATTTTCAATGATTTGAATCAGCTTCTTAGCTGCTTCTTTTCCAATATGATCTTTTTCCTGTTTCACTGTTGTCAGTTTGGCTCCGATTAAAAGATTATGATCAGAACCATCATAACCTGCGATAGAAATATCTCTTGCCGGTATTAATCCCAACTTTCGAATTCCTGTCAGCACCCCCATGCAGGAATAATCATCTGGAGCCAGAATACATGTAGGCCGCTGTTCCAGTAAAAGCAGCTTGTTGGTCAGCTCTTCTGCTAAAATCGTATTTCGATACTTTCCTTCTACTACGTATTCCTGGGGAACTTTGATCCCGTTTTCTTCAAGGGCAGTCCAAAATCCCTTCAAACGATACTGGGTAGCCAGAATATCCTTTTTCCCAGATATATAAGCTATGCGGTCATGCCCCTGACTAATCACATAATTTGTTAACTGCTTCATGCCGTTTAAGTCATCCGATACAACGGAATTTGCCTTGGGGAAATGGCTGTCAATTGTAACAATTGGGAGTTCACTGTTGATTAGCTTTATTACTTCATCATTATCTGCGTCTGCACGTATAATACATACTCCATCAAAGTGCCGGTATTGACAGTGCTCCAGGTACGTCATTTTACGTCTGCCAATATATTTTTCGATAAAGGTGATATCATAACCGTGATATGCTGCCTCTTCCTTAAAAGCAGCCATTACATGGGCATAATATTCATTTCTGAAACCCGCAGTTGGGCAGCTATTCAGTAATACGCCGATGCTATAGGTTTTTTTTAGCTTTAATGCTCGCGCACCAGCATTTGGAGTATACCCCATTGCATTGGCTGTATTAATTACTAACTCCCGTGTTTTGTCGCTTATGTCGGAGTATCCGTTTAATGCTTTACTCACTGTCGATATTGAGACTCCACACTGCTTCGACAGTTCCTGAATCGTTACCATCTAGTTCACCCAATCCCCTTGTCTTTGCGTAGTATTCCTTTTTTCTATTTTAATGTATGATTTATAAATATTCAAGTGGTACTTTGTGCGGTGTATGGGCGCTCTATACAAAAAGATGCAGCCGGTAAACCTCTTTGCTCACCTGCGCCGCATCCTTTTTTCTATTAGTTTTTACTATTTATTCATTTCAGTTTCTTACTACAATCAGCACATTACTATTTTCTACACCTTATCAGTTAGAGTGAAAGGCAGAGCATTTCACATCCTGATTGTGATCCCGCGGACGACTGTCAGTTATTTGCAGCTTCCATAACCCGTTCGACTTGAATCACTTTTACCGGACATACTACCGCACATTTACCACAATTGGTACACTTGCTATAGTCAATATAAGCCAGGTTATTATCCACATGTATGGCATCAAATTCACAAGCTTTCACACAGAGCTTACAGCCGATGCAGCCAGCCTGACATGCTGCTTTGACATCTTTTCCTTTCTCTGGGGAGCTGCAGCCTACCAGGTGTCCTGCTGAGTATGGCACCAGCTCGATCAGGTGGTTCGGACACTGAACGGTACAGCTGCTGCAGCCCGTACATTTTTCCTTATCCACATAGGCAACTCCATTGACAATATGAATTGCATCAAAGGCACAGGCTTTTACACAAGAGCCAAAGCCCATACAGCCATAGTTGCATTTTTTATTCCCCTTTCCAGGAACAAGAGCTACTTTGTTACAATCTGCCACACCAAAATATTCATATTTTACCTGAGTTTTGTCACAGGTGCCCACACATTTTACAAAAGCAACCTTCTTCTCTGTTTCCTGTAACGCAACCCCCATAATCTCCGCTATTTTTGCATGAGCTTCTTTATTTGCTACGGGACAGGCACTAGCCGGTGCCTCACCCTCCGCAATCGCGTGAGCCAAGCCATCACATCCCGGATATCCACAGCCGCCGCAATTTGCACCAGGCAGATTTTCTCTAACCATAAGCTCTCTTTCATCCACTTTTACCGCAAAGGTTTTTGCTGCAAATCCCAGAAAAACTCCAATAAACAAGCCTACCCCGGATACAATTACAGTAGCAACAGCAATTCCTGCGGGACTGACTGCCGCTACCGGGCTGGCCAGATCCATGAGGAAGCTGCTTGATGATATAATCTCCATGAACAACATCTCTTACCTCCTTATAAGCTAAGTCCGGCAAATCCAAAGAAGGCGATTGCCATTAAACTGGCTGTAACCAGTACAATCGGAGAGCCCTGGAAGGATTTCGGAACATCATTAAATTCAATTCGTTCACGGATACCGGCAATAATAATGATTGCAATGGTAAAGCCAATCGAGGTGCCAAGACCGTTAATGATACTGTAAAATACATTGTAATTCTCAGTTACGTTAATCAAAGCCACACCAAGTACCGCACAATTTGTAGTTATTAACGGCAAATATACCCCCAGCGCGCTATAAAGGGCTCTGCTGTATTTTTTCAAAACCAATTCAACAAACTGTACCAGACATGCAATTACCAGAATAAATACAATCGTTTGAAGATATTCCATACCAAATCGAACCAGAATCTGATTGTAAATAACGCTGCAAATTCCGGAGGCAACGGTAATAACAAATACTACCGCTGCTCCCATTCCAGCTGCTGTATTCGTCTTTTTCGATACGCCGATAAACGGACACAATCCCAGGAACCTGCTTAGTACTACGTTGTTTACAAGGGCTGACCCGACGATTATCATAATAAGCTCTTTCATTCGAATCCCTCCTCCTACTTGCTATTTTCTTTTTCAGAAACTGATTTTACTGCTGCATTTTCTTTCACTGCCTTACTATCCTTTGCTACTATTTGCTCCCGGTTCGTTGTACAAGTACTACCGCCGCAATGAGAGCAATCTCCCTGACAGCCAATGTTATTTTCGTTGGAACCATTGGTTGCAGAAGGTAACTTCAGCTTATTCTGTATGGCAGTTAATATAGCCAGGGTAAGAAGTGCACCCGGTGCCAGGATAAACATTGTAATTGGTTCAAAGGATTCTGGGGTAATTTTAAATCCAAAGATCGTCCCTGCACCTAAGATCTCACGGAATGATCCCAGAATTGTTAAAGCAACAGAAAAGCCCAGTCCCATTCCTATTCCATCGAAGAAGGAAAGACCTATACTGCTTTTTGCCGCATAGGCTTCCGCACGGCCTAAAATGATACAGTTTACAACGATGAGCGGAATATAGATACCAAGAAGCTCATTTACCACCGGAAGATATGCCTCAAGCATTAATTGTACAATGGTTACCAGCGTTGCAACAACTACAATGTAAGCAGGTATTCTTACCTTATCCGGAATGATCTTTCGTAAAGCTGATATCAGCAAGTTAGATGCTGCAAGCACCGCTGTTGTCGTTAAGCCCATATATAAGCCATTATTACCGGACGTTGTTACGGCAAGGGTCGGACACATACCAAGCATCATGATAAATGTAGGATTTTCCTTTATAATACCATTATAGATACGTTCACTATACTTTCCCATTATTGTCCACCTCCCAGCTCTGTGGCATGTTCTGTTACAAAGCCAATTCCTGCATTGATTGCATTTGCCACAGCTCTTGATGTAATGGTTGCACCGCTGATCGCATCAATCTGATCCTCTGTGGCTGCTCCCGTTTTTGTTACATTAAATTTAGTAACCTTCTTATCTAAAAATTGATTTTTAAACTTCGGTTCTGCTGCCTTCATACCAAGACCTGCGGTCTCTGTCAACGAAGTAAACTCAATCCCCTGGAGGACGCCCTCCTTGGAATAACCAAATACCAGACTTAAGGAACTTGCATAGCTTTGGCTTGTTGTAACCGAAATATTATATCCAAGGAATTCTCCCTTGTCATCTAACGCCTGGCTCACACTATCAATGGTGATACCTTCATAATCCTTGCTTATGCTGCCCAGATTAAGGCCGGCTGCTGCAGTCATAAGCTCACTATCCTCTTCAAAGCTGGTAGCAGTCTCAAATACCGCCTGGTTTGCTTTTTGCAGCTTAAGCGCTTTTTGTACCTCAATCGGGGTCTTTGTAATTTCAAATACAAAGCTCAGTGCCAAACCGGATACCAAGGTGATTAAAAACAGCATGAAAGCATCTCTTATAATCGAATCTTTATTTTTCAACGACAGCACGCTCCTTTCCGAATGATTTCTGGCGTGTTGCTTTATCGATAAGCGGAACTAAAAGGTTACTGAAAATAATTGCATAAGAAACACCCTCTGCTGTACCGCCCATTAATCGGAATAATCCTGTTAACAATCCACAACAGATACCAAACACGATCTGTCCTTTGGCGGTAATAGGACTGGTTACATAATCGGTCGCCATAAAGAAAGCACCCAGGAGAAGTCCTCCGCCCAGAACATGCGCTATCATGAAATTAAGATCGAATCCACGTCCCCCGAATAATAGTACAAAAATAGCTAAGGTTATGATATAGGTGAGTGGTATTCGAAGAGAAATCACTCTGCGGCAAACCAGATAAATACCTCCGATTAAAATCGCAATTGCACTGGTTTCACCAATGGTTCCGCCGGTTTGCCCAAGAAACATTTTCAACAGATCAACAGACTCTCCTGCTTTTAACGCTGCTAAGGGAGTCGCACTGGATAAGCCGTCAACTGCTGCATATCCTTTTTGTATGTAATCTGTTGTATTTGTCACCTGTTCCACTGCAAAAGCAGTCATTCTAACCGGGAAGCTGATTAGTAAAAATGCCCGGGCAGCAAGCGCCGGATTCATAAAATTCTGACCGATGCCGCCAAAAAGCATTTTAACAACCAGGATGGCAAAAATACCACCAAGCGCCGCCATCCACAGCGGAAAATTAGCCGGTACATTAAAGGCAAGTAAAACACCTGTTACCACTGCACTATAATCACCTACACTGGAGGGTTTCTTTATGATTCTGCAAAAAATATATTCTGTTAAAACACAAGCTAGCACCGTTATTACAGTTACCATTAACGCATGCATACCAAAGTTAAATATTCCGAATAATCCCGCCGGAAGCAATGCAATCATTACATCCCGCATAATACCTTTTGTTGTAGCCGTGCTCCGATTATGGGGAGCCGCTGACACATGAAATAAATCACTCAAAACTGACACCTCTTTCTAAAATTAGTGTTATGCTTTTTTCTTTTTTGCCATTGCACTGGCTCTGGCTTGCATGATGGATTGTGATAAGCTTCGCTTTGCAGGACAGACATAGGAACAACAGCCGCAGCCGCAGCACTCCATACCATCAAGCTTGACAAACTCCTCTTCTGCATTACGATTGCTGAGAGCCGCAAGCTCAAAGGGCATTAATTGAAGGGGACATGCCACAATACATTTTCCGCAGCGAATACAAGGCGATTCTACCACGGCAGCTCTATCCTTCAATATTCCAAGGAAAGCGGAAGTAACCTTGGTGACAGGAACCTTCGTATTATAGATTGCCACACCCATCATAGGCCCGCCGGATATCATCTTCTCCGGGTGGTTGATGAAGCCTCCTCCAGCTTCCAAAAGCTCTGTATACTCTGTACCGATCGGTACGTTAAAATTTTGAGGATTCTTAATTGCATCACCTGAAACTGTAATAATCCTGCGAATTAAAGGGGTACTTTTTGCCACCGCCATATAGACAGCAATTACAGTGTCCACATTATCTACAACGCAGCCCACATCGGAAGGCAGCTTCTTAGAATTCAACTTCCTGCCGGTGGTTGCATATACTAACTGACGCTCACCGCCCTGAGGATATTTCGTCTTTAAAGCGACAACCTCAATCCTTGGCTCTTTTACCGTAAGCTCTCTTAGCTTTTGTATTGCCTCCGGTTTATTGTCTTCAATTGCAATAATACCCTTTGCCTGTTCAAACAAGCGAAGAATAATGGATAAACCTCCAACAATTTTCTCCGGTTCCTCTAACATCATTCGGTAGTCCGATGTCAAATAGGGCTCACATTCCGCACCATTTACAATAACATAGTCAATCTTACTGTCGTCCTTCGGCGTCAATTTAACGTGTGTCGGAAAACCAGCTCCACCTAGACCAACGATTCCGGCTTCTTTTACCTGATTACGAATCTCTTCTTTGCTTAGCTTTGTGATATCCCGTTCGTTCCCAAAACCTTCTGTCTTTTGGTATTCATGATCATTTTCGATTACAATGGATTCTATCATTGTTCCTTGAACCGTCAATCTTTTCTCGATTTCCTTGACCGTTCCGGACACAGAGCTAATGATATTAGATGAAATAAAACCTGATGCTTCACCAAGCTTTTGTCCTACTAACACCTTATCACCTTTTGCTACCACCGGCCTCGCCGGAGCACCAATGTGCTGAGCTAAGGGGAATACCAAATCACCTTTCGGTAAAAGGACTGCTGTAGGCTTCTCCATCGACAGTTCTTTGCCGTCGTAGGTATGGATACCGCCTGGAAATGTTAACCTACCCATAATTCATTTGCCTTCTTTCTTTGTGGATTTCTTTTTTCGGTAACTATAGATTTTCATAAAATAATTGTGTATCTTTTACAGACTTTGTGAATCTTTTTACAGTGTTTGTGAATCTTTTTGCAGCCTTTGTGAAACATTCCACAGCCTTTGTGAAACATAAAACAAAGTCCCCTTTTTAAGGCATATCGCTTAAATTATATCATAAAATGCCCATAAATCCTATCACTTTTTATGATTTATTATTCTTTTGTTTCTCCCGTTGCTATACTATACGAATCTGATTCTATGCATATTTCTTTATCCGCTTCCAAATGGAACGGTTGCAATCATAAAAAGAGATTATTCCTCGACCTATACCAGGCCGGAATAATCTCTTCCCCGTTATCTTATTTTGATTTTTGACTCTTACCTCCAAATGCTCTTGCAGGAACCATTGAGAGTTCTAATTGTATCTTGTTTTATGAAGGTATTTCTCTTTCGTGGCAAGACCTCCTCGAATATGCCGCTCTGACTTATTGAGATCCAAGACTACCCGTGCACGTTCAGCAAGACTGGGGTTAATCTGCGTAAGACGTTCTGTGACGTCCTTATGTACGGTCGATTTCGATATACCGAACTGCTTTGCGGTCTGCCTCACAGTCGCGTTATTATCGATAATGAAGTTCGCGATTTCAACCGCCCGTTCCTCTATATAGCCTTTCATAGTGTCTGCGTTCCGACGTCAGGACAGAACGCATTCCCCCTTATTATCGTTGTTGTTACATTGTATGCAGCTATAATAGATATAATAACAAAAGATGTTCATCTAATTTTCAATCTTTTTTTAAGCGGTGCGCCCTGATTGCGACACCAAGGATAAAATCAATTATGTAGTATTAAATATTTTCCAAAGCACCTATCATAGATTTTAAATACCATATAAGAATGCCAACATATTCTGTTCTTCGACCAGGTTCATTCGAAAATGCATCTAATCTTTTTTTACAATACAGCAATAATTCACTCTTATCTTCCATATAACCCATATCATTTGTAAGCTGTGTAAGAGCTTCTTTTCGTTCTGATACTAATGGACTGTTAGGACAGTTTAAATTCAATATGTTCTCAATATCCTCTTTAACATCTGGATCAGTAGCACCTATTACTCCGTCCATTGTATAAAAAATGTTACTCAATGTATTTGGAATACAAGGATTAATTTTCTTAAATTCTTTATTACCTCTATGTGAATCACAGGTTAAATCAATATATTTTCGTTTTCCTTTCTTAGCAGTGTTGCCATTACAAACTGCAAGAAAGTTGGAATAATCAAGTCCTTGTCCTACATCTCTTGAATCTTGGGGGCTCTCTGGTATAAAATGCTCTATTGTAATTGCAGAAATCTGCGGATCCAAATTTCTTCTTGGAATTGAGCACATACAATATGCACACAAATGCCCTTGTTCTTCTACCAAATTATTAAGAACTTCTGTTTTTAGTGGGTTCTTTAGTGTTTTATACGCATCCTTAGGTGATAATCCCTTCCTTATAGCCCTATTTTTTAATTCATTAAGTGCTTGAGGAGGCGTACCCTTTTTTATTGGTATCATGCCTGTCCTCCCTTACGTATACGCTCCAATTTCAATTTCACCCTACATCCTGCTATTTCTTTATCACTATCTCCTCTCAGCTTTTCTATTGTATCTAGTATTATTTCCGCTTTATCAAATTCTCCCTTGTTCAGTTCAAGATAATATTCCTTAAATAAATTAGAAACAGCAATCGGTCGTTCTTTAGCTCCCATAATATTATTCAAAATCGAATTAACATCATTACCGTAGACTTGCTGAGTCACTTCATAAACCTCTAGCTCATTTAGTACTCTAAGATTATTACTATGGACTGAATTAATAACAGCAGGTGCATGTGTGCTAATAACAAATTGGATGTTAGGAAATATTTTCATTAAGTCATCAAGTATTCTTTGCTGCCATGTCGGATGTAAGTGAAGGTCAACCTCGTCGATAAATATAATACCACTTGTTTCAGTCAATACATTTTCTTTCAACTGAGGATTTAACACTGTCATGCGATAAGCAATATCTGCTATTAAACTTATTGTTCCTTTATATCCCGCACTCAATAGACGCAGTGGTATCCTTATATTCTTTTCCTTATCCGTATAATATACAACAAGTTCCTGCATATTTAGATTATATTGAATTTTTACATCGGTATAACCTGTCACTTCTGAAAAACAAGCTTCCATTGCTTTATAAACAATATCTAATTCATGTACAGATCCTTTTCCCACTTCTTTATATTGATATTTCTGAATCGTCTTTTTTTCAAACCATTCATCCATCAGCTTAAGACTTGCTGTACCATCCAAACAATCAATATAACCATTCGTTCTTGTATTTGTTATAAACGAACTTACTCTTTTTGCCCTATGGTTGTCCCATAATCTTCCTGTTCCATAATAAGCTATCATCGGTAATATCAAGGACTCGTCACCATTTCGTAACCTATCCTGATATTTCCTAGAAAGATTTTTTATACTATTTGCATTAACAATTGTAGTCTTACCGTCTTTACCATTCAAGCTTCTTTTCCATTCGATTCCACCAGTAATATCACCTTCTGCGGTGATTTCAACCGGATATTGCGACTGTGTATCATCATCAAATTCCATTCCTAGCTTAAAAGATTTAATTAGTGCATCCGATGATACAATACTACCACTTGTAACACCATCTAATCCTAAAAACATTGAACTCGCTGCAATTACCCCGCCTTCTAATATAGAGGTTTTTCCAGCCCCATTATTTCCCACAATTACAGTTAAATTATCTGTAAAATCTATCTCTATATCTTCAAAGCACCGAAAATTATGTAATATAAGCTTATTTATAAACATAGTATCTTAACCTCCATGCTCCACATTTTTTTATTCCATAGTAGCAAAACCCTTTATTTACATATATTATACTCTTTCATGTAACAAGATGGAATAATCATTCTAAACACCATTCTATACTAATCCTCTTTCTTAATTATTCCAATCTGTTATTTTTTTATACTTGTACCTAAGCACTATTGGATTACCTATAAATCTATACATTATGTAGCAGATCGCTTTGATTATTACATCTGTACGCTATCTGACCGTTGTTTTGGTTCCTTATAAAAGTCCTGTATTATACTTCTATGCTACTTCAACTTTCGGATCACTTTTTATTCATGACAAATGAAGCAGTTTATTGTCCAACCTATTTACTATAATATCTTATTTATCCTGTACAGTCAAAAGTTTTATAACCCTAAAAAACCTTCAATTCTTTAGAAATATCAGGCTGTTCGTGCTTGTCTTGAATAAATCGTGTTATGCTTAATTCCGGATTTTTGCTATAATGCTCAATTTTCTATATGGAATAAATAATAAAGGGAATAACGCGACCGTTATTCCCTTTATTATTTATTAGCATATTCAAAGACTTTTCCCTCGTCCGTAGAGTAGAGGAATTGAGACTTTATTGTTAAAAAATGTTATAACAGGTCCCATAAAAAGTGCAGTTGCAATTGTCCCGGCACCGACTGCAGCACCAAGGATAAAACCAATTACGGTACAGATAAAATCAGCTCCAACTCTTAAGATGTAAAAACGGACCGGTGTTTTCTCCGAGAGAATAAGCGCCACTGCATCATAGGTGGAGACCCCCAGATCGCCGGTAAAATACAAGGAGGATGCAAGGCACAGAACCAGGAGACCAAACAGCAGGAACAGAATCTTTTGAACAAGATTCGGCTCCGGTATCCAGCTATGGAATAACCAGGTAGAGAACTGCACCACATATCCCAGTAAAAACATATTAATAAAGGTTCCAAGTCCAATCTTCTTCCGATCAACGAAGAATACCCCAATCAGCATAACAAAATTTAATAGGGTATAGAATGTTCCATACCCTATCTTCGTATGCAGCCATATTCCGTGAGCAAATACCTGGAAGGGATCCATGCCAAAAGCGGAGCAATTGAACATCCCAACACTGAAGCCTGCCAGAAGCACGCCAGATACCGTCATTATAATTCTACGAGATTTCTCTCTCATACTTACTCCCGTGCCTTTCACTTTTTGATGCACATTATACTTCGGCTATGCACCTGACATTTCTATATTCCAGGCTACTTAAAATACACTACCTTGTTTTCCTCTGCCGAGCAAAAAATAGCCTCCATGAGCTGCATCACCTGAGTGACCTCCTCGCAGGTGATCAGAGCCTTAGCCCCATTGTGTATGGAGTCACAAACATTGCGATAAAAATCCCGTATGTCTGAATGTATTTCCGGTAAAGGATATTTTTTTACTGTTTCCTCTGTACGGGGAGCCATGGTTTTGGTTAAGCCTGCCGCGGTTACTACTGGAACGGCATCCCGTTTCTCCCAGTCTGAAACCATAACAATCTCACCCTTCAGGCTCCAGTCCTGTATTACAGCAGTTCCATTCTCCCCTTGCATATACCAACGAGGCATGGAGATGAAATTGCTGGTGCCAACCTCCACCAAAAAGGTTAGCTGGTCTTCAAACTGGAACAGAGCACGAAAGCCATCGTCCACTGCTTCATTCGTAACATTGGTCAGCTGTGCATAAACACTTATGGGCATCCGTTTTCCCAACAGCATATTCATTTGATCCAGGAGATGTACGCCCCAATCAAGTACCATACCGCCGCCATGCAGCTTCTGATTGCGCCAGTCGCCAGGTATGCCCCTGGAACCGTGAACACGGCTCTCGATGTGAAATACCTTGCCCATCGTATTCTGGTCATATAATTGTTTTATGATCAGGTAATCCTCATCCCAGCGACGATTTTGATGTACGGTAAACAACACGCCCATCTCTTTCGCGTAGTTCACCATCTGTGCCAGTTCTTCACTATTTAGTGCCACTGGTTTTTCGCAGATCACATGCCTGCCGGTTCCCATAACTGCAAGAGCAATGGGTAAATGAGTATCATTGGGTGTCGCGATGGTCACAGCCTCCACCGCTTCATCCTCCAGCAGCTCCTCTCTGGAGCCATAGACATGCAATCCCTGCTCGACCGCTGCTGCTCTGCGCGCAGGATCAATGTCCCAGATTCCGCACAGTTTAACCTCTTCAATACCGGAGAGGGTCTGGACATGCCAGTTTCCCATTCCGCCGTATCCAATCAGTCCAATGCCTAGTTTCTTCTTTTCCATCATATGATAAGCTCCTAACCTCTTAATTCCACCAGGCTTGTACAGGCTGGTCCTGAATTACGATATCCTTTAAAAATGTAATTGCTTTCTCAAGCCCTTCTTCAATGGACATAAAGGCATCCTCATGCTCAATGCTGATGGCTCCGTCATATCCGCTCAGACGCAAGGCTGTTATTATTTCCTTCCATTCGCCGGCATCATGTCCCCAGCCTACGGAGCGAAAGAGCCAGCTGCGATCGGACAGATCCCCATAGCTACCAGTATCTAACACGCCGTTGATACGAGTATTGACTTCATTCATCTTAGTATCCTTTGCATGGAAATGATAAATTGCTCCCTTGAGTGCCTTGATTGCCTCACTAGGGCGAATTCCCTGCCAGAATAAATGACTTGGATCAAAGTTAGCACCGATCACATTGCCTACTGCCTCCCTCAGGCGCAGTAAGGTGGCAGTATTATATACACAGAAGCCCGGATGTAATTCCAACGCAATCTTATTTACTCCATATTCAGCCGCTTCGGCAACAGCACCCTTCCAGAAGGGAATTAACACTTCATTCCACTGGTAGTCCAAGACCTCACGGTAATCCGGCGGCCAGGCACAGGTTACCCAGTTCGGATATTTTGCTCCTTCATAGTCACCGGGGCAGCCTGAAAAGCTTACAATTGTATCCACTCCCAGCTTTTGTGCCAGCTTAAGTGTCTGAGTATAATCCTGCGCGGCCTGGGCGCGTACTTCTTTATTTGGGTGTACATGATTGGAGTGGCAGCTAAGTGCACTGATCTCCAAATTGTATTTCTTCAGCAAATCTTTATAGTCCTGAAGCTTACTCTCACTGGAAAGTAATTCCGCCGGATTGGAATGCACACTTCCCGGCGAACCTCCTGTACCAATTTCCACTGTCTGTACTCCCAGGTTACTCAGATACTTGAAGGCTTCCTCCGCACTACGGTCATAGAGCGGAACTGTTAATACTCCTAACTTCATATTTCATTCTTCCTTTCCGATATAATTAAAGATTTAGATGATTGCGAAACTCATTAACTGAAGCTATTGTATACAGGGCAGATACTATATCGGAGCGGAAGCTAAGCCCGAAGGAAGCGTTGGAGCGTAGAAATAGTATCTGTTGTGTATACAATTACATTAACTATATTGTTTCGCAATTGCCTATCGCTTAAAGACTCATGATATGCCGATACCCCTTTTCGATGCTTTGGCTGGCAGAAACTGCGAATTCCTCCTGCTCTAAGATACAATGGAGCACTCCAATTTCCAGTCCCTTTTTAATAATTTCACCGAAATCTAATACACCTTCATCCAAATCAACACACTTCTTACTTTCAAGATCCGCCATTTGCTTTAAATGCAGCATGCGGATACGATCCTTTTGCTTTCCTATGTATTTCAGCACATCCACGCCTGCATAAGCTGCCCAGTACACATCCAACTCTAGCATCAAATCCTCGGGACTAGTCTGCTCCAGCAGCATATCCAGAAGAGCCGTTCCATTCTCCGTTTTCACAAATTCATGGGCATGGTTATGATAGCCGAACAAGAACCCTGCCTGGCGCACTTCCTTGGCAAGGGAGGTAAGCTGACTTGCCAGCTCTTTTGCCTCCTCAGCTGTTTTCATCGGATGATAGGGCACAATAATAGCCTGTGTTCCAATTTCCTTATTATATTTAAGCTCTTCCTCCAAAGAAGTTTGGAGCCTTTCCAGGGAGACATGAGTGCTTACAGCTTTCAGATTATTTTTTTCTAACAGCTCACGCATTTCACCTGAGGTAAAATCTCCGTAACCAGCAAACTCCACACCGGAATAGCCAGCCTCGCTAACCAGTTTTAGCCCACCGGGAAAATCCTCCTTCATCATCTCTCTAAGAGAGTAGAGCTGAATATTAAATTCTTTTAATAAACTCATTTCGTACCTCCTTCTATTCTAGGTGTGTCTGAAAACTGCTTGTGCCATGCTAAAAACTCCACTTTGTGGTAGCCAAAACGTCATTTTTAGAACCGTACTGGTGCCACGCTCCAAAATTGCAACGCAGGATACCGCAAGGTTGGGTATTCAAAGCGGTACAATGAGTTTTTAGACACACCCTAATTCAACAAATAGTAGCCACTTAATTTATTCAAAAACAATCTGCTTTCCTTCTCTGGCTGATTGATAAACAGCGTCCAGAATCTGCGTAACTACCGCTGCCTGCTCCGGTAAAACTACCAGTTCACCCTCGCCTCGGATCGCCTTAAGGAAGATCTGCTGTTCCATTACCTCCGGTGCTGGGGTACCGCCTTCAAAAAATGCGACTCCGCCTGCTGTCAGCTCCGGCTTCAGCTCATACTGACGGTTATGCTTTGTACCATTGATGGTTAGCCCGTTTTGCATATCCGCACCCGCCTTCGTACCGCAAAGGACTGTCTTTGCCTCATGCACATCCAGTGTGTTCAGTGCCCAGCTTGCTTCCAGCGTAATGGTTGCCCCATCTTCCATGACAATAAAAGCAAAGGCACTGTCCTCTACTGTGAACTCCTCCGGCTTCCAGGCGCCAAAGGCATTTGCTGGCTGTGTCTCGCCGTTAAGCTTGTGATAAACGGTTCCAACCACGCTCTTTGGCTTATAGTTATTCATTGTCCACAAGGTTAAATCCAGAGCATGGGTTCCGATATCAATTAATGGTCCTCCGCCCTGTTCGAATTCGTTCAAGAATACGCCCCAGGTAGGTACTGCACGACGGCGGATCGCCTTTGCCTTTGCATAATAAATATCACCCAGCTCACCAGCTTCACATTCCTGCTTCAGATAAGTACTATCCGGACGGTAACGATTCTGATATCCAATGGTCAGTAATTTACCGGTTCTCTTCGCTGCCTCCACCATCATCATTGCTTCACTGTGATTAATCGCCATCGGCTTTTCACACATAACATGCTTACCAGCCTCAAGAGCAGCTACTGTGATTTCACAATGGGATCGATTGGGTGTACAAACATAAACTGCATCCAGTTCAAGCTTTAATAGCTCCTGATAATCCGTGAATACCTTTGCATCCTCTGTGCCATATTTTTTTGCAGCATCTGCCGCACGCTGCTCCACAATATCACAAAACGCCACAATGTCGGCACTGCCTTCTTTTTTAATCGCAGGCAGATGTTTTCCGTTTGCAATGCCCCCGCACCCTATAATTCCTACTCTTAACTGTTCCATAAATAATTCATCCTTTCCGTTAATCCTATAATAACTTCATGTACTTGCAATCTTTTATAAATTAAGTATAATAGGTTCTAAGGATATATTCTTGCCGTAATGCTGATATTTTGTGCCATAATTAGCTACAATATAGATTTTTAACAAAGGAGATTTCGTATGTCCGTTCAAATGTATGATTATGAAATATATCGAGACAGCCAAGCTCTTCCCTCCTTCTGGTATATGCCCAATAATACCTGTCTGCCTCATTTCCATAGTGCCTTGGAGCTGGTATATATGATAAGCGGCAGTATAGAAGCAACCTTAAACGGAAAGCAGCACTATATTCAGGAAGGTGAATTACTTCTGGTTCCCAGCTACATTGTGCATCGTTATCTTACTCCCGCAGCTTCGGATACCATTGTTATGATTATTCCCCTTTCTTATATACCAGCTTTTCAAAAGATACTTAGAGGTAAGACCTTCTCCTTTTGTCATATCACTGATCCCACTCTCATTCAAGAGGTTGCCCGGTGTATGGAATGCTGCTGCGCTCTGCGGCAAAAGACCCCTGATTCTATGGCGATCAGAGGATATATTCATGTCATTCTCGCTTTACTGACAGAGAGTATTCCACTGGAAGACATGCATTTAAAAGATGATGATGCTTTGGTTCGCAATATACTCAGTTATCTTCACACCAACTATAAATATCCACTTTCCTTAGTATCCATCGCTGAGGAATTTGGTTACAGTTCCAGCCGCTTTTCCCATATCTTTAACAAGCATGTCGGCTGTAGTATCAGTGAATATATTAATACCTTGCGCTGCAGGCAGGTAGCAGGTATGCTCCTGGACGGTCAAGAGTCCATTACTCAAGCAGCCATGGACGCCGGCTTTAATAGCATGCGCACCTTCTACCGCTCCTTTATGCAGGCCTTTGGTGTTAGTCCCAGTAAATATATCTCCGCCTTTAAGGAATATGATGGTATGCGCCATCCCCCGGCAGGATCTCCTTCTCTTTCCTGAGCAATACAAAGTACTTTTCCTTTCGTCCACCCGTACTTACGAAAAGCCGCCTTGTTCCTTTCGGTATCTGGTGGGACTTTGGCCAACCCATTTTGTAAACATTCTGCAAAATACCGCCAAGTCCTTATAGCCTGCTTCACCTGAAATCTCCAATACAGATTTATTGGTATAGACCAGCAAATGCTTCGCTTTGTTCATTCGATGCTGTGTAATAAGCGCAGAAGGTGTCATTCCCGTAGCTCGTTTCATCTGTCTGGTCAGATAATCCGGCGAAAAGTGAAAGTGCCCGGCTAATTCCCCTACGGTAAGTGCCTCGGCATAATGCTGCTGGATGTATGCAATTATTTTTTCCATCGGGGCAATTAAAATTTCTCCTTTTTCCTCCTGCCCAATCATCTTCTCAAGGAGCTGCAGAAAGTATGCCTGCTTTCTGATCGCTCCGGTGCCAAACACAGACTCTCCCTCCAGCCTTTCAAGGACTTCCTTCCAGCCCAAAATCGGATATGTCCCACGCATTGGAAGGTCAATCTCATATTTCGGTATTCGAATCCCTTTCCCACTATCCAGCTGCTGAATCGGTAGTTGTGTTTGTCCCCATCCCTCCCTATTTCGTTCAATCCTCCAATCCTCCTGGGGTAAAAAATGAACAAAGTGAAAAACCGTTCGGACACCGCCAGGCTGATACCCATAGTGCCTTACCCCAGGTGTCTGTATGTACCACTGTCCGGCGGTTAATATATAAGAATAGTCCCCTTCTGTAAAATAGAGGGTGCCTTCCTCAATAAACATTGCCACAAAGGTGGAGAAAATTCGCTCCGGATGCATTTCCCTGGCATGATACACCACCTTGCCGGAGGATATGTATGCAGGAAAAGGATTGCATTTTAATCGCAATACAGGATAATTGTCCATATCGTAATCTCCTATCTTATAGTCGGATTTATTAGGTAATCGTGAAAACTCAGCAACTTAAGATATTGTATACACAACATATACTGTTTCGAAGCGGAAGCTAAGCCCGAAGGAAGCGTTGGAGCGAAGAAAAAGTATATGTTGTGTATACAATTACAGTAACTATATTGTTTCGCAATTGCCTAAGTCGGATTTAATCAAAATCATATCTGATTAAATCATTTAATTCAAGGCTTTTGGATGATATTATTGTTATGAAATGATCAAAAACAGATAAGATTAATATAAGGAGTGTTGCAGATGGATAAGAATGATTTTTTAACGCCCCACAAATGGAGTACGCCGGTTTTAACCGGTTCCGGTACAATGGGAGCCTTTGATGAACAGGCAGTGGATTGTCCCTTTGTATTCCGGCACCAGAACCAGTATTATATGATGTATATCGGCTATGACGGAAAAGGCTATCAAACAGCCCTGGCAACCAGTGATAATTTACTGGACTGGACCTTTGCAGGTACTATTTTAGCAAGAGGAGAAGGAAATGGCTGGGATAGTGCAAATGCAGCCGGTACCTGGATTCTGCGGGAAAATGACATCAATGGTCTGCCGGTTCTGAAAAAATGGAACGATAAGTATTGGCTGTCCTATCACAGCTACCCCGGGGAAGGCTATGAAGCCGGTCCTGGCCGGATTGGTCTGGCCTGGACCCAGGATCCCTCCTTACTTACCTGGAACCGGATTCCGACTCCAGTTCTGCTTCCCGAGGATGGAGCTCCCTGGGAGCAGGGCGGCTTGTACAAGGAATGCCTGCTGGAGCATGATGGCAAATTCTATCTGTTCTACAATGCAAAGAATCCGGAAGGGGATAACGGTTGGGTCGAACAAATCGGTCTTGCCACGTCAACAGATCTGGTTACCTGGACTCGAAGTGACAGGAATCCGCTGCTTCGAATTACCCCAGGCTCCTGGGACTCCAGATTTGCAAGTGATCCCTGTGTTCTAAAGCAGGGCGATACCTGGATTATGTTTTACTTCGGTTATGACGGTAACCATGCACAGGAAGGCCTTGCATTTTCAAAGGATTTGATCCATTGGGAAAAATGCTCCGAGCCGATTCTAAAACCCGGTTCCAAGGGAAGCCTTGACAGCAAGCACGCTCACAAGCCTTCCGTGATTCGCCATGAAGGGATTCTGTATCATTTCTACTGTGCCTGCAGACCAGGCCTTCTTGAGGATATCACTTCCTGCCACGGCCAGTTCAGGACAATTGCAGTTGCCACGTCAAAGCCCATAGACTAACGTCTGCCACGGGAATCATACATCATCCGGCAGCAAATCAGGAGTTAACCTGCCAATACAGAATCCCTTCGTTATATTGTACTTTTACTTCATGATAAACCCCTTCAGAGTATGAATGGACATTCATTATATTCATAACTTTTCTAACTTATTCATAGCTTTTCTGCTTATTTATAGCTATAAGGCGCCTCCTTCGGCTTTACAGCCAATTGAGACGCCTTTTATAGAATTTTGAATTCCTTTTTATACCTGGCATACCTTACGTGGATTTAATATATTTTTAGGATCAAAGGCTTTTTTAATTCCGCACATGATCTCCACAGTGGCAGGATCCATGGATTCGAACAGATACGATTTCTTTGCAAAGCCAATCCCATGCTCACCAGATACCTGACCCTTTAATTCCCTGGCCTTTCCATAGATTTTATCCATAGCCTCGGTCATTCTCTTCTCCCACTCTTCCTCGTTTAAATCATCCTTTAAGACATAGGCATGAAGATTGCCGTCACCGGCATGGCCAAAGCTTTTAATGCGGATATTCACTTCCTTGTATAAGCCATGGATGTATTCTACCATCTCATTGACACAGCTTCTTGGAACTACTACGTCAACCTCATCCATATAGGTGGTAGAGCCCTTAATGGCCTCTAGGAAGGCTCCTCTTGCTTTCCAGATCGACTCCTCCCGCTCCGTTGTGTCAGAGATCAGGATATCCAGTGCTCCCTGCTCGAGACAGATCTTTGCGGCACTCCCATAGGCAGCTTCCACTTCTTCGGTGGAGTTGCCGTCAAATTTTAATAACAGATAGGCATCCGCACTGTTGTCTGGGAATTTCTTTCCGAGATACTTCTCCGCATCAATAATTACTTCTCTCTGCATGAACTCAATGGCGGTGGGGGCAGACTTGGATTTAATAATCTTAGGCACGGTTCTGATTGCCTGCTCCAGGCTTGGAAATGGAATTAATAAGCTTATGGCCTTCTTCGGCAGGGGGATCAGCTTCAGTACTGCCTTTGTTATGATTCCCAGGGTTCCTTCCGAGCCTACCATCAAATCCTTCATCGCATAGCCGGTACTGTTCTTTACCACCTTACCTCCGAATTCTACTACCGTGCCATTCGGTAACACAACCTCCAGACCACGGACATAATCTCTGGTCACTCCATATTTCACAGCCCTCATGCCGCCTGCATTGGTACTGATATTACCGCCGATGGTAGCTGATTTCTCACCCGGATCCGGAGGATAGAATAAATCCCTCTCCTGAACATAGGCAGACAGCTCCATGAGTAATACCCCCGGTTCCACCGTAATTGTCAGATTATCCTCATCCAGTTCAAGAACATGATTCATTAATGTGGTATCCAGCATGATACCATGCTCCATTGCCACAGAGGAGCCAACCAAGCCGGTGCCTGAACCCCTGGGCGTAACAGGAATATTATTTTCATAGGCATATTGCATAATAAGGGATACTTCTTCCGTAGACAGTACTTTAATTACTACGTCAGGAAAGCTGATGGTGTCACTTAGCTCGTCATGACTATATTCTTCATTGATATCCTCACCATAGAGAATCCGCTCAGGATCACCTATGATACTGTTGATATAATCCAAATCTTTTTGCTCTAATTTTTTATAGTTCATAGCATTAACCTCCTACACCGCTTTGCTTAATTTGATCTTATTTATTAATTCCGGTACAATTTCATACAAATCCCCTACCAGACCATAATGTGCCACCTTAAAGATCGGGGCGTTCTCATCCTTATTAATCGCTATGATCTGATCGGAATTATTCATTCCCGCAGCAAACTGTACTGATCCGGATACACCTACGGTTATAATCAGCTTCGGACGGACGGTTCTTCCGCTTAAGCCCACCTGGCGTTTTGCTTCCAGCCAGCCCGCTTCCATAACCGGTCTGGTGCAGGCAATCTGGCCTCCCAGTAAATCAGCCAGTTCTGTTACCAGGTTTAAATCCTCTTCTTTTCGAATCCCTCTTCCGGCTACCACCAGAACTTCAGCCGCTTCAATGAACTGCTCTTTTTCTTTGGCAATAATATCAATTACCTCAATGCTGCTGTGAAGCTTATCCGGTGCAATCTCGCAAAGTGTGATTTCTCCGGTTTTCTCAAGGCTTCTTTCCGGTGCATCCATTACCTTATAGCGAACCGTTGCCATCTGTGGTCTATGATTCGGTGTAAGAATCTGCGCCATGATATTTCCGCCAAAGGCCGGGCGAATCTGTACCAAATCCGTATTTTCCTTGATATCCAGAATAGTACAATCAGCGGTCAGACCGGTTCCTACTCTTGCCGCCAGACGGGGTGCCAGCTGACGTCCTACCGGCGTTGCGCCCATTAAGATGGCGGTAGGCTTCTGCTTTTGTACAAAGTCCTCCAATACTGCGGTATAGGGTTCAATCGTAAAGCGTTCCAATTGTTCGTTATCATAAGAGAATACCTGATCCACACTGTAGTGGAGCAGTTCCTGGCATTGCTCTGCTATCTTGCTTCCCATCATAACAGCATACACGGGATGGTTTATTTTATTAGCGAGCTCTCTTGCTTTTCCAATTAGCTCGTAAGTAACCGGGTGAATCACACCCTCTATATGATCCACATAGACTGCGATACCCTTCCACTGGCTCTTGTCTATTGTCTTAACTTCCTCTTCCACATATTCAACGGCACCCTTTGGTCCCTTCTTTACGC
>JAEWMZ010000365.1 GCA_023392995.1 Bacillota bacterium | reverse complement strand
TCACCTTAGCTACCTGTGTTCTCGCTTCATCAACGGCTTTCTTATTCTGTGTAGCATATTCGTACACGCTGGAAGGATTTCCAAACAGCTCTGTAAAATAAGGAAGCATTGCTTCTACAACTTCTGGCCTGGTCTTTGTTGTCGCTGCATTATCAAGATATATTTTCTTCTCCATGTTGTCATCTCCTAATATATAATATACGTTATCGGAAGCACTTCACTTCTGATAAAAGGCACTGTATTTTGCGTCTCACACCGTACATCTCTATGCTAGGAACATGAGTTTGTTTCTATCTATAGAGGTTCTTCGAAGTTGTCCTTTCACTTCTGAGAAAAGGCGCTGTATTTGTGCCGAGCATTTTGAATACAGGAAGCTACTTTATTCCCATACTATTTCCCACATGTTTGTTTCGCTTTTGTGTCTGTTATACTTGCATCTGCTTGAACTTTTCTACTCTCAGCCACCAGTTCAGCCAGCTTTATTGTATCTACGGCGTCATTTATACTATCACTTATACGCTTCCAGACATATTTTGTTACACAGGAATCTGCATTGCTGCAATTACCATCATTGCTATTTACCACCGAACAATCTACCGGACTTAAGTCACCCTCAAGCGCCCGCAAAATGTCTCCCACGGATATCTCCTCCGCCGGGGCAGCAAGCATATATCCACCTTGTGCACCTCGAATACTTGTTACTATTCCTGCCCTTTTCAGCTTTGCAATCAGTTGTTCCAGGTAGTTCATCGATATACCCTGTCGTTCTGCAATCTGACTCAGAGCTACGGCTTCATCATCCGCATGAACTGCAAGATCCAAAACCGCTCGTAAACCATATCTGCCTTTGGTAGATAATTTCATGTATCACTACCTCCATTTCCACCTTATTGCGGTAACATACCGCTGCTATCCCAGCATTAAACGACATTCGTCCTTCAGGTCCGCTCAATGCGGGATGTAAAATGCTCTGTATTTCACAATAACAGACATTTGACCTTTCGGTCGCTCAATTCTGGATATGAAATGCTCTGTATTTCACAATATTCTTATTATCATTATTTCCTACTAGTTTAATACCTACTAATTTAATCCCTACTAATTTAATTCCTATTAATTTACTTGGTTATACTATAGCACTGCGTCTAAATCTTGTCAATAAATTTTCTCATTATTTCCTCAACTGTGATTTAAATCAATTTATAGCTTTTCTTATTTTGTAACATAAGTATCTCTCGTCATAAATATACTACATAGAAAGGTATTGATAGGGACGAATATTATGACGAAACCGGTTTTAACCGCACATCAGGTACAGCGCATAAAAACAAGCAGCATTGTAAAAGGAACCTTAATTCTCACAATTGCCGGCTTTATTACAAGAATTATCGGATTTTTTTACCGCATCTTTCTTTCGAATACCATGGGTGCGGAGTTATTAGGAATATATCAATTGGTTTTTCCAATTTACGCCATATGCTTTACTATCTTTGCAGCGGGAATCCAGACCTCGATCTCCCGGCTGGTTGCAGCCGAGCTTGCGAAGCGAAATACGAAAAATGTCTTTAAAATCCTCAGGGTCGGGATTGTTGTCTCAGTCATATTAGCAGCTATTTTATCCGTATTCGTCTACTTATATGCAGATCTAATCGCAGCCCGCTTTTTATTAGAAGCGCGCAGTACCGGCTCTGTCCGGATTCTGGCTGCTGCATTTCCCTTCTGCGCAGTCACCGCTTGTATCAATGGCTACTATTACGGTTTAAAACAGGCAGGTGTCCCTGCCATCACTCAATTATTGGAGCAAATCATTCGTGTTGTGATTGTTTATGTGATTGCGCTCTACCTGGGTGGAGGAAACATATCAGTAACCTGTGAAATTGCCGTCATTGGTTTGGTGGCCGGCGAAGTCGCTTCCTGCTTATATAATGTGGCTGCTTTATTCGTCACAAAATCTCCTGCTAAAGTTATGGCACTGCCGCCGGATCCCATGGCAAAGACCGTTAGAAGAAAAGTTATTTTCAAGGACTTAATGGTTTTAAGTGTTCCCTTATCAGCAAACCGTTTGCTGCTGAGTATTTTACATAGTATCGAAGCCGTCCTGATCCCTGCCATGCTTCGCAGATCCGGCTTAAGCACCCAGGACTCCCTTACAGCCTTCGGTGTGTTAAATGGAATGTCAATCCCATTTATTCTGTTTCCCACTGCGTTGGTGAATGCTTTGGCCGTACTCATTCTTCCCGCCATATCAGAAGCTCAAGCCGTTAATAATAATAAATTAATTGGAAAAACAACTGCCATATCCGTCAAATACAGTTTAATTATCGGTATCATCAGTACCGGTCTCTTCATTGTCTTCGGAGAGGATCTTGGCAATACGGTCTTCCACAATGCTGCCTGTGGAGAATATCTGATGATCCTGGCCTGGCTCTGCCCCTTTATGTATCTTACCACTACCTTAAGCAGTATTATTAACGGACTGGGAAAAGCTCACGTAACTTTTATAAACTCTGTCATAGGAACCCTCTGTAAAATAGCCTTGATCATGGTCTTGATCCCTTCCCAGGGAATTACCGGATATCTGGTTGCACTACTGATCGGTCAATTAATTATCACCGCCTTAGATGTGTTCGCAGTTCTTCGCTATGTAACCTTTCAAATGGATGCTGTGAATTCCATCGTGAAGCCAGGAATTATTGTGGCATTCGCAGGTAATTTACTGAATGCGTGTTATGAATACATGAAGAAAATGACCCATATCAACGAAGTAGTCTTTTTACTGACCTTTTGCTTCGTGTTATGCGTCATCTGCTTGGCTTTGTTATTAATTACAGGAGCTATTAAGAAACATGACTTTAGTTAACCGCAGGAGAGTAAAGCATAAAATCGTTCTTTCCTCTCTCCTTTACCTGATAGAGAGCCTGGTCTGCGCGCTCCATTAACTGCTCATAATGGATTCCAGCCTCTGGGTAAATGGCAACTCCGATGCTGCCGGATATTTTTATGGATAGAAGCTCCGTACTGTAGGTAATATCCAGTGCACGTTTTAGGATGGTGGCTTTATCTAAGACCTCATCTACCTTTGTAATATTTCCGGCAAAGACTACAAACTCATCTCCACCAATTCGGCCGATAATCTCTCCCTCGGAGAAAACCTCCTTGATCCGGCTGATTACATAGCTTAATACCTTATCTCCCTGCAAATGCCCATAGGTATCGTTGATGCTTTTAAAGTCATCTAAATCCACCAGCATGAGCATATGGATTCTATCCTTATTACCGGAGATAAACTTATCTATCTTTTTGATGGTAACTTCCTTATTGTATACCCCGGTTAGAGGATCTCTGGTTGCTTTAAATTCCAGTGCCTCTAACTCTCTTTTTTGCGAATCCACATTAACCATCTTGCCAATCACTCGAATGGGATTCCTGTCATCATCATACATTGTTTTACCCATGATCTGACACCATATGTATTCACCCAGCCGGTTTTTCACCCGGTATTGAGCTTCAATCATCGTATTGCCGCTGGCAATGCTTTGGCAAAACTCCAGATAGATGCCCCAATCATCGGGATGTATGTATTCTCTGCGTTCCTCACAATTCTTCCGGAAGTAAGGCATAACCGGATTGATACCAAACAAATCTCCGAATTTATCAGCATGAATCATTTCGTCCGTTCTGATATGGTATTCAAATAATACATCATTGGATAGCTCCGTAGCAATAC
>JAEWMZ010000084.1 GCA_023392995.1 Bacillota bacterium | reverse complement strand
TCGATATCTTTCATTAAATCCTTTATGATGTAACCAATCTTGGGGCGTCCGCCATCACTGACCTGCGCCAGATCTTTTCTTACCTGCACGTCGTTTAATTTTAGGTCATTTGCCATTACAGTTGCTGAAATATGAACTGCGTCGTCTTCTGGAAGTGATTTTAGGTAGCTTAAATATAGTGGCATACGTTGAAGGGTTTGCTTTGATATCGTTTTCGCTATCACTGGATCACTCTCCTTTTTTTATGATATATTCATCAATTGCTGCGGCAGCATTTTTACCTGCTCCCATGGCCAGAATAACCGTTGCAGCTCCTGTTACTGCGTCTCCGCCCGCATAGACACCTTCTCTGGAGGTTAGTCCTGTTGCTTCCTCGGCAATAATTCCTCCCCATCTTTGTGTATCGAGTCCCTGGGTGGTAGCCTTGATCAGAGGATTCGGGGAAGTTCCGATGGACATAATCATGCAGTCCGCTTCTACCATAAATTCGCTGTTTTGAATGGGAACCGGCTTTTGTCTGCCGGAAGCATCCGGTTCACCAAGCATCATTTCCTGACACAGAATACCCTTCACCCAGCCATCCTCAGTACTTTCAACCTCAAGAGGATTCGTTAAGAGTAAGAACTTAATGCCTTCTTCCTTGGCATGATGAACCTCCTCCAAACGCGCCGGCAATTCCTTTTCGGTACGACGATAGATAATGGTAACATCCGCTCCCAGACGCTTTGCACATCTTGCTGCATCCATGGCAACATTTCCTCCACCTACGACGGATACTTTGGTGCCCTTTTGAATTGGTGTCATGGCATTGTCCTGATAAGCTTTCATCAAATTGATTCTTGTAAGAAATTCATTGGCTGAATAAACGCCCTTCAAGTTCTCACCTTTTATATTCATAAAATTAGGCAAGCCTGCTCCGGAACCGATAAATACCGCTTCATATCCATACTCCTGCATCAGCTCATCGATGGATAGGGTCTTACCGATGACCATATTCGTCTGTATATCGACACCCATTTCCTTGAGAGCTGTGATTTCCTTTTGAACAATTGCCTTGGGAAGTCTGAATTCTGGAATTCCATATACCAGAACTCCTCCGGCCAGATGGAGAGCTTCAAATACAGTTACCGCATATCCCTTTTTAGCCAGATCTCCGGCACAGGCAAGACCAGAGGGACCGGAACCAATCACCGCCACCTTATGACCATTACTCTCTGGTTTCGCAACCTTCTCTGTACTGTGCGAATTATGATAATCTGCTACAAAACGCTCTAATCTTCCAATTGCAACTGCTTCTCCCTTGATTCCACGCACACATTTGGATTCACATTGGGATTCCTGTGGACAGACTCTTCCGCAAACCGCCGGCAAGGAGCTGGCGCGGGAGATCACTTGATAAGCCTCTTCAAATTCCTCTGCTGCAACCGCTTGGATAAACTCAGGTATATCAATTTGCACCGGGCATCCGGTTACACAGAGACGATTCTTGCAGTTCAAGCAGCGTTTTGCTTCATCAATGGCCTGCTCTCTGGTATACCCCAGTGCTACCTCCAAAAAATTCTTATTCCTTACCTCTGCCTCCTGGGTCGGCATATCGTTTTTTACTAATGACATATTTGCTGGCATTTTTCTTACCTCACTTCCGTTTTCATAAGGTTACAGGCTTCTTCATGGGCATTGCGCTCAAAGGGCTTATACATAACTGATCTTGCGATGGCTTCATCAAAATCAATCTCATGACCATCAAATTCCGGTCCATCCACACAGGCAAACTTTGTGGTTCCTCCAACGGTTAAGCGGCAGCCTCCGCACATACCGGTTCCATCAATCATAATTGGATTCATGCTGGCAACCGTCTTAATTCCATATTCCTTTGTTAAATTACTAACAAATTTCATCATAATAAGAGGTCCGATGGTCACTACCTCGTCATATTGCTCCCCACTGTCAATTAGGCTTCTTAACGCATCCGTTACAAGACCTTTTTCGCCGCAGCTGCCGTCATCGGACATCAACACCAGCTTTGTGCTATTCGCCTTGAATTCCTCCTCCAGAATAACCAGATCCTTGTTACGAAAGCCTACAATTGCATGAACCTCTGTGCCCTGCTCATGGAATTTTTTAACCACTGGGTAGGCGATGGCACAACCAACACCTCCGCCGACTACAGCTACCTTCTTTTTCCCTTCGGTTTCGGTTGCCCTTCCAAGGGGTCCCACAAAATCCTGTAGACAGTCTCCCTCTTCCATATGATTTAACAGCTCTGTCGTTGCACCGACAATCTGATAAATGATTGTAACAGTTCCCTTTTCCCGGTCATAATCAGCAATGGTAAGAGGCATTCTTTCCCCATTTTCATCCGTTCTTAATATGATAAACTGTCCTGGTTCAGCCTTTCTTGCCACCATAGGCGCATCAATTTCCATCAGGGTTACGGTAGGGTTTAAAACTTGTTTCTTTACAATCTTATACATGTTAACCTCCTGTTTTCCGCGTAATGCAGTGTATCCTTTTCGCTGCCGGGGACTTTAGTAAATGCTAAGCCTTTCGCAGACGAAACAGATTGTGATCATTTTTATTTATCAAGCCCTGTTTCTCATGTGAACTGACCTTCAACTACCAGGTCGTAGTGCAAGATGTGAATCTCAAAGCAGGGATTTTTTTCTATTTTTAACATGAAAATGGCTGTGGCCTTTTACAGCTACAGCCTTTCAAAAAGGTTCATAAAAGCGGGTATGCGGCTTTTACGATATTATTTCAAATCGATAACGTGCTTGCGTTGGCGACACAATAAACAGTTATGATTAGAAAGTAACTTCAGTATTGTAATAGCAACAATACAATAATTTTTCCATTACCTCAGGGGTAATCGCTCTTGGGTTGGAACCGGTGCAAGCATCGCCCACTGCCAGCTCAGCCACCTTAGGAAGCTTCTCTAAGAATTCCTTCTCATCAATGATGCCGCCCTCATAATCCTTAATACAGGAGGGGATATCCAGTAATTTATTTAAATCATTAATATGCTTAATCAGCGCGTCTGTACTTGCTTCTAGGCCAAGGAATGCAGCGATTTCAGCGTATCTCTTATCTGCTGTGGCATCCTTTGCGTTATACTTGATCACCTTAGGAAGATACATCGCATTGGCGCATCCATGTACAATATGTCCGCCAGAATATGCTGCACCGGTCTTGTGTGCCATGGAATGAACGATACCCAGTAGCGCGTTCGAGAAGGCCATACCTGCAAGACATTGTGCATTGTGCATTTTTGCACGAGCTTCCATATCTCCCTGATAGGATTTGATCAGGTTCTCACTTACCATCTTAATGGCGTGAAGTGCAAGGGGATCGGTGTAATCACTATTTAAGGTTGATACATATGCTTCTACCGCATGAGTCATAGCATCCATACCGGTATGAGCAGTTAATTTTGCCGGCATCGTCTCTGCCAACTCCGGATCAACGATTGCTACGTCCGGTGTTATGTTAAAGTCTGCTAAAGGATATTTGATACCCTTTGCATAATCTGTAATTACGGAAAATGCAGTTACTTCGGTAGCTGTACCGGAAGTAGAAGGAATTGCACAGAACTTTGCTTTTGTACGAAGTGTTGGGAAATTAAACGGGATGCATAGCTCGTCAAAGGTTGTATCCGGATATTCATAAAATGCCCACATTGCTTTTGCAGCATCGATTGGTGATCCACCACCGATGGAAACGATCCAGTCAGGTTCAAACGCTTGCATTGCTGCGGCACCCTTCATTACAGTCTCAACGGATGGATCCGGTTCAACACCTTCAAAAAGCTGAACTTCCATACCTGCTTCTTTTAAGTAGGCTTCCACCTTGTCTAAAAAGCCAAAGCGTTTCATACTGCCTCCGCCAACAACTACAATTGCCTTTTTTCCTGTTAATGTCTTTAATGCATCAAGGGAACCCTTACCATGATAAAGATCTCTCGGAAGTGTGAATCTAGCCATTTTATAAATCTCCTTTACTGATATTTTATAGGCAATTACAAAACAATATAGTTTTTGTAATTGTATACACAGCAGATACTATTCCTTCGCAGGGGCGTTTCCATCGGGCTTAGCTTCCGCTTCGAAACAGTATCTGCTGTGTATACAATATCTTCAGTTAATGAGTTTCGCAATCACCTATGATATTTTTAACTTAACAACCATTTCAATGCGTCGTATTATCTCCCAGGTTTGTTTGGGAGCTATGTAGCTTCAAATGAATTACTGTGCATTTGAATTGTCTTTATTTTAACAATGTTGATCCTTTTTGTGAAATGCAAAATCCTTATATCGATATTCCATTATCGATATAAGGATTTTAACTGCGTCAGTTATTCGAATGTGAGACTGAAATACCTCTTTTTTTTATCAGTTTAGCCCATCAATTCTTGATATTGCAACTAGTATTTGAGCATATTACTCAAAATCTTAAGGGTATCTTCCCCAAATAAAAAGCTTCATGCCTCCAGTATCTCCCATATTCACTCCAGCACAAACCAGAAGTTTATGTTAGCATTTCCTTGCTCATTCCATTTCTTCATATCGATATTCCGATATCGATATATCACTTTAAATCAAGTTCCGAAAGTCTAACTTACATATATTAATACCGTCTGAAAAGGCATTCCTACTATATCTAAGATACCTACTTTCCTGCTTTAGCTGCCATGATCTGCTCGGTCAACAGCGGGAGTATTTTGTTCAAATCTCCAACAACTCCGTAATCTGCCACGTCAAAGATCGGGGCAGTTTCATCCTTATTGATTGCAATAATGTAATCTGATTCCTGCATACCGGCAAGATGCTGAATCGCTCCTGAAATACCGATTGCGAAATAAACATCCGGCCTAACCGTCTTACCGGTTTGTCCAACCTGTCGATCCTTCTCCACCCAGTTTGCATCCACGGAGGCTCTGGAGGAGCTGACTGTACCCTTAATTGCATCAGCCAGCTCTTGAAGTACTGCAAAGTTCTCCTTTGACCCGACACCACGCCCACCTGATACGAGAATTTTAGCATCCTGTATATCAATTTTATTGGTTTCCTTTTTAATCACTTCAAGTACTTCCACATAATTATGATTCTTTTCAAAAACCGGCTTATATTCGATGATCTCAGCCTTAGCTTCTGAATTTCTCTTTGCCTTTTTCATTACACCGGGACGAACCGTTGCCATCTGGGGCCGATGTTCCGGGCAAAGTATGGTTGCCATTAGGTTTCCCCCAAAGGCAGGCCTTGTCATTCTCAGATTCTTAGTCTCACTATCAACCTCTAACTTAGTACAATCCGCTGTCAGACCGGTCTTCACTCTTGCGGAAACACGGGGTGCCAGATCTCGGCCGATGGAAGTTGCTCCATATAGAACGACTTCCGGTTTAAACGCTCTGATCACGCAGTCCATCCCATGAGTATAGGGCTCCGTTGTATATTCCTTCAGTGCCGGATCATCAATCACAATCACGCGGTCTGCTCCATAAGCTGCTAATTCTACTGCCAATCCCTTGATACGATCCCCCAACAAAACCGCAGTCACGTTCGTATCCAAATCCTTCGCCAGCTCCTTTGCCTTTCCGATTAATTCAAAGGAAACTCCTGTAATCATGCCATCTATCTGCTGTACGAAGACATACACACCTTTATATTCTTCTAAATTCATTCTTACCTCCACTAAATCTTTCAAGCATTGATTATTTTCTTCCCGTAACGCTCCTTATTTCACACGTTTCAATTAGAAAATAAATTTCTCCTTCAGCTTCTCCACAATTGCCTCAGCGGCTTCCTGAGGGTCAAGCTCTGTCACTTTTATTCCTGCAGGTTTGACACTGATAGGCCAGGACTGCGCCACTTTCGTAGGTGAACCTTTTAAACCGATTACTCCATCTTCAATATCAAGATCTTTTCTGGTTAAGATAGAAACCTGCTTCTCCCGAAACGCTTCGAAAATGCCACCTGGTGTCATATACCTGGGTTTATTCATCTCACCAAGTGCAGTGATCAGGCAGGGCATCTGTGCCTTAATGATATGATACCGATCTTCGTATTGACGTTTTACAATGACGGAGTTACCCTCCACCTTAATATCCTCTGCGTAGGATACATTGGGAATCCCCAAATGCTCTGCAATCTGCGGTCCAACCTGAGCAGTATCCCCGTCAATCGCCTGCCGTCCGGTGATGATTAAGTCATATTCCAGATTCTTTATAGCGGCAGCTATCGTAGAGGAGGTTGCCAGGGTATCTGCTCCTCCAAAGGCTCTGTCGGAGATCAGATAGGCCTGATCTGCGCCCATTGCCATTGCTTCTCTGAGCATGGTGTCAGCTTGCGCCGGACCCATGGAGATCACGGTTACCTCTGCTCCTGTCTGTTCCTTAATTGCCAAGGCAGCTTCAAGACCTGCCTTATCATCCGGATTCATAATACTCGGAACCCCCTCGCGGATCAGGGTTCCGGTGGCAGGGTTAATCTTAACTTCATTCGTATCTGGAACTTGCTTTACACAAACGATAATCTTCACTTTATGTTCTCTCCTCTTCTATAAATAACGTTCCTTTGACCATCCGATTATCACACTAACAATCTTTGCCGTAAGGCATTCATTGTCGCATATGAATTATGCTCTAATTCAAAATCAGATCATTTGCTGTGAAACACTTAATACTACAATAAGCTTGCGGAAATGACCATTCTCTGAACTTCGGAAGTTCCTTCATAAATCTCCGTTATTTTAGCATCACGCATCATACGCTCCACTTCATATTCTCTGGTGTATCCATAACCTCCATGCAGCTGTACCGCCTTGGTGGTAACTTCCATTGCCACCTCGGAAGCATATAATTTAGCCATTGCTGCTTCTACTGAGAATTTCTTCTGCGTATCCTTGGCAAGAGCTGCCCGGTAGACCAGCATTCTTGCTGCTTCTACCTTAGTTGCCATATCTGCTAGCTGAAACTGGGTATTTTGAAAAGCTGAAATTGGCTTACCAAACTGCTTTCTTTCCTTCACATAGGCGATTGTAGCATCTAAAGCACCTGCTGCAATTCCAAGGGCTTGCGCCGCAATACCAATACGTCCGCCGTCCAGCGTCTGCATGGCAATACCAAAGCCCTTGCCTTCCTCACCTAAGAGATTTTCCTTGGGAACCACGCAATCCGTAAAGATCAGCTCATAGGTCGATGAACCGCGAATTCCCATCTTCTTTTCCTTTGTCCCAAAGGTGAAGCCTGGGAAGTCCTTCTCTACGATAAATGCGGATATACCTCTGGTTCCCTTGGATTTGTCCGTCATCGCAAATACAATATAAATATCCGCTTCCTTACCATTGGTAATAAATATCTTACTTCCATTTAATATGTAATGATCCCCGTTTAATACTGCTTTGGTCTGCTGTCCGGATGCATCCGTCCCTGCGTTTGGTTCCGTTAATCCAAAGGCTCCAAGCTTCTTACCGTTTGCCAGCGGCACCAGATATTTTTCCTTTTGAGCCGGTGTGCCGAATTTTTTTATAGGCTCTGTACACAGCGAGGTATGAGCGGAAACAATAACACCGGTGGTCGCGCACACCTTTGATAATTCCTCTACACACAGAACATAGGTCAATGTATCACAGCCCTGCCCTCCGAATTCCTTGGGGATCGGTATCCCCAGGAAGCCCTGGTCCTGCATTTTTCTGGTTGTCTCTTTGGGAAACTGTTCTGTTTCATCAACTTCTACTGCAAGTGGCTTCACTTCCTTCTGTGCAAACTCTCTGAAAAGAGATCTCGCCATCTCATGCTCTTTACTTAATGTAAAATCCATTTCTTTTCCTCCATTACTGATAATACATCCTAGCTTTCATCACTTTGCCTTTATCATCTTACTTTCTTCATCTTGCTTTTATTATCTTGCTTTTATCATTTTGCTTTCATCATTTTGCTTTCAGCTTTTACTCTATTTCCAATTGATTTCAAAATTAAAAGCTTAGGATTATTCAGACATTTTTGCTCCAATTACGATTCACTATTAATAGGAATAGAATCCTTTTCCGGTCTTCATCCCCAGTTCTCCTCCCCGAACCATCTTACGAAGTAAGGGGTGAGGGCGGTATTTCGAATCTCCGGTTTCTTTTTGAAGCACCTCCATGATGGCTAACACAACATCCAAACCAATAAGATCTCCCAGGGCTAACGGACCCATGGGATGATTTGCTCCAAGCTTCATTGCATTGTCAATGCCTTCCACACTAGCAACACCCTCCGCATAGATGCCGATTGCTTCATTTATCATCGGAACCAGTATCCGGTTTACGACAAATCCTGCTGCTTCTTCAACTTGAACCGGAGTCTTTCCTATCTCCGTCGTAATCGCTTTGATCTTATCCACCAGGTCTTCCGGTGTATTTAGTCCAGCGATAACCTCTACCAGCTTCATAACCGGCGCCGGATTAAAGAAATGCATTCCTACCACCGGCCGCTTGAGCCCTGAACCTATTTCTGTAATAGAAAGGGAGGAAGTATTGGTAGCAAAGATACAGTCCTCCTTACAGATGGCTTCCAACTCACGAAAGGTCTGCTGCTTTACTTCCATTTTTTCCAAAGCTGCTTCCACAATCAAATCACAGTCCCTGCAGATCTCCTTGGTTCCTGTAATGATCTTTGTAAGAATGGCTTCTGCCTCCGATGATTCTAGCTTTCCCTTGGCAATTCTCTTCTCAAACCCCTTCTCAATTCTCTTTTTTCCACCAGCTGCCAACTCTTCATTAATATCACAGAGATATACCTCATAACCCTGTACCTGAGCAAATGCCTGAGCAATTCCTGCACCCATGGTTCCCGCACCAATAATTCCAATCTTCATATCTATACCCATGCCTTTCTTTTTTGTTAACCTATTCCAGCAGCGAATATCTTTACTTTGTGAATAGGTCATAATCGATATATTGATAAATATTTAACATTATTTATTAAAAAAAGCTTCCACTTTTCTTTTTTCTAAAAATGCCGTCATGCCTTCCCGCTGATCTTCTGTTTCAAAACAGCCTGCGAACAGCCTTTCTTCGATCATGATCGCCTGGTCAATCTCAACCTGCAGGCCCTCATCGATTGCCTTTTTGCAGTTTCTCACTGCAATTGGAGCATTTCCCGCTATGGTAACCGCCAATTTCTTTGCTGCTGGCATCAGTTCCTCCTGCGGGTATACCTGATTCACCAGACCGATACGATAAGCCTCCTGCGCCTTAATATTCCTGCCGCCATAGATCATCTCTTTTGCCTTTCCAACACCCACAATCCTTGCCAGTCTTTGGGTTCCACCAAAGCCGGGTGTAATCCCAAGACCAACCTCCGGCTGACCAAAGACTGCATTCTCAGAGCATATACGAATATCACAGCTTAGCGAAAGCTCGCAGCCGCCTCCAAGAGCATAACCATTGATCGCAGCGATGACTGGAATGGGAAAGGATTCAATCCTTCGAAAGACATCATTCCCTCTCTTTGCAAAGGCCTCTCCTTCCTCCCTGCTGAGAGAGCGCATCTCACTGATATCTGCACCGGCAACAAAGGATTTTTCTCCTGCTCCTGTAATAATGAGCGCCCGAATCCTAGTTAAGTCCACGGCCTCCAAGGTAGAATTAAGCTCCTCCAAAACCCTGCTATTCAACGCATTCAGTGCATTTGGCCGATTAATCGTTATGATTCCTGCCTGATTTTCTTCCTGATATGTAACAAATTCCATGTTTCTGCTCCTTTCTGAATTCTATATACTTTAGGCGATTGCTAAACAATATAATCTTTGTAATTGTATACACAGCATTCACTATTTCTTCGCGGGGGCGTTTCCTTCCGGCTTAGCTTCCATTTCGAAACAGTGTCTGGTGTGTATACAATATTTTCAGTTAATGAGTTTCGCAATTACCTGTTCAATATACTTTCGTTGATTGAGAAAGATACCGCCATTAATTTGTCTAATATTGTAACTTCGTTAAATTATTAACTTTTCAACTTATATTATATCTATATTTCCAAAAAGTTGCATTGGTCGCGTGCACAGATTTTTCATTACATACTGTACCCCTCATTGTGCGTTTGGACAAATGCTTCCGAATAGAAAGAAAAAGTATACCTTAGGCTTCCAACCCCTTGTATACTTTTTCATACCTGATCTTTGGCTTCTCATTTACGAGGATCGGTTGTAAGATTTGTATTATTACAGCTCTTTCCATGGAATTTCGATTGCCGAAGGATACATTTTTCCGCAATAGATATTCTGCACCGCTTTTTGTGTTGCTTCCTGCATAGACCAAATGCCAGCATAGTTACTATGGATATGATACTGGGGAAAATCAGAGGAGGATAGATCAAGGCGCAGCCTGGAGCCTTTTTTTATCTGATAGGAGATATCCCACATCTCAATTGTCACCTGCTCTATGTCTCCAGGCTGATAGGAACGTCCCAGGTCCTGGCAGAGACTGGTGATGGAGGAGCGTATATTATAGTACTTTCCGTTCTCCCGCTGCTCCATCAGTTTTGCAGTAAATGCAGTATCAGGACAATCTGAAGAAACATATAAATACACCTTTATTTTTCCAATGACAGACATATCTTCCCGCAGAGGTTCTGATAAAAAGCTTATGATATCAGGACGGTAGCCAGGCTCCGGCTGGACAAGGCTGCCATTTTTCTGCATCGACTTAAGCAGTGCCTCTCCACCATAAGAAGGCACCGGATCCTTTGGATCATATTGATATGTAAAACTCACGGCTTCAGAAACTGGTTCTTCCTTTAGGCTTCCCTGTTTCTCTTTGTAACCCGCTTCCAGATATATTAATTTTCGATCTGTTGCTTGAAGGGGCCATTCCTCTAAGTCTATCCAACGGTCAGCTCCAATTACATAAGCGCGGATTTGCTGCTCGGGCAGCTGTTTTTTCTTTAATACAAGGTCAAACCATTTTAATATTGCATGAACATCACTGCTTTGTAACTGCTCTGTCTTACATTCCTCCAGGCAGGGCATAAAGCCATGATTCCACCCTCCCATATCCAGCCAGCAATGCTTTTTCGTCTCTTTTCCAAGCTGATTCCAGGTATTCATCGAACTGCCGTGATGGTGATCATACCAGCCGCTTCGAATATAAAGCGGCACCTTAACCCTGGAAGGGATCTCGAATAATTCCTTCCACCAGCCCTGCTGCCAATAGGAATCCTCTCTCTTTGTATTGGTAATCCAATCACGATACCATTGTACCTTGCGTCCCCAGAGCTTTTCGTCTACCTCAACCTGGGGCATGAATCTACAGGTTTCCATATAATCTGCCTTCACCGGATATCCTGTATTCTCCATCGCCCAGGAGGTTAATACGTCCTGACGAAACATCCCCTTTTCATAAGCGGAATGAAATCGATCCGTACCGTAGTGGGTAAGGCACATTCCCTTAACCTTCTCCGGCACCTGATCAGCAATTGCCCAGCCAGTCAGCGACAGGTAGGAGTTCCCCCAATACCCGATCACATCAACCCAAGCCTGCTCTTCCAGCCACTGTAAGGTAGTAAGACCATCGGCTCTCTCATTGACATTAGGCTCCCATTCCCCCTCCGAACCACCGGTGCCCCGGCAATACTGGGAGATAAAGATATATCCCCGCTTGGTCAGCTCTTCTCCATGAATTTTACTGCTTGGAGCCTGCTGTGGATAACAACTGCGCTCGATAATAACCGGCAAGGCTTCTCTAATTGGACTTCCCTGTTCGTCTACAGGCCGATAAATCAAGGTCTTCAGGCGAATTCCATCCAGCATGGGAAGCATGAGCTCCTCTAACATACAATCGGAATAGATCAATTGGCAGCCAGATTCGTCATAATCCTTTTTCTTCAATTCGCATATATAGTTTAAATAATCGAATGCCATAACAGCTCCCCCTATCCTAAATCTCCAGCTCTAAAAGCGCCATTCCTAAGGATTTTCCATGCTTATCAAGGGCAAGAGAGCGTGTTACTCCTCCACCCAGGGTTTTATCCAGCACGAAATTTAAGGCTCCCAGCTCCTCCAGCTCATAGCGAACCACTTCACCTTTGCAAATCTCTCCAAAATATTCTTTCACTACCTCACAAGTTACCTTTTCTTTTATAAGATCATAATCCTCTTTCTGATAAGCAATCAAGGAAATATTCGATATTTCTCCTTTATCACCGGTTCTTGAATGGGCGATCTCCTTCAGTTTCATAATTACCTCCCTGTATTAATCGTTGTGATCGGCATCGACAGCTCTACAAAACCTCCAGATATTGAACTTCGGCAGTTATTTCCTCTCTGTCTACGAAAATGGAGCAGACCGATACCACCTGTTCCACATGCTTTACTACTCCGCCTCCGCCTGCGGGTCCGTTTGTATAAAGTGCTTCTACCTCGTTCGCAATTAAGGTTGCGTTCCACTCATCTTTCGTACGTCCGCTGATTCGAAGTCTGATTTCGGATCTGCTTCCATTACAGAGCTGCTCAGAAATTCGATCCCGGTACAGGGAATTATATCCGATATAGTCACATCGGTACTCCTCCAATACAGCACCAGCAATATCCAGCCGCTTGCGAACTACCTCTTCCGCCAGTCTTGCACGCTCCAGACAATTTAACCCTCCATAAGAGATCTCTCCTTCTCCGATAAAGCAGTCCTCATATCCGATACTGACCTTGAGCGTCTTTGGCTTTCCAGAGGATCTTGCATGCTCTGCCCTTACTCTATCCTTTCCCACCTGCAAAAAGGTTACCTTCGAAAAATCTGCTATGGCATCCGGAGTATAATAAGCCTCCGGGTTATGAATTTCATATATCATCTGCTCCTTACAGGTATCCGTCGTGACCAGACCTCCAGAGCCCTCTACCTTCGTTATAATAAAAGTACCGTCCTCCTCAATTTCTGCCAGCGGATAGCCCAGCCGTTCCAAATCTGGGACTTCCTTGAAGCCTGGATCTGCATAGTAGCCTCCCGTAACCTGACCGGCACATTCCAGCAAATGTCCTGCCAGAACTGCCTGCCCCATCTTGTCCGCATCTCTTTTCATATCCCAGCCAAACTCATGTATCAAGGGTGCTATGACCAGCGCAGGATCAGCAACTCTTCCAGTGATAATCACATCTGCCTGGTTTTGTAATGCTTCTATGATACCTTCCGAGCCTACATAGGCATTGGCAGATATCATTTTCACTCCCATCTCCTTTAGCTTACAGCCGGTTTCCAAAACCTCGTAATCTGAAAATCGATCTAGTTCGCCACTCAGATCATCTCCGGTTACATAGGCGATTCGAAGCCCGGATAAACCAAGACTTCTTGCTATTTCTGCGGTTTTCTCTGCCGCAGCTTTCACGTTAGCAGCTCCCATATTGGTAATTACTCTGACCTTGTTCTCCTGAACCAGGGGCAGTATATGCTGCATCCGGTATTCCAATAACGGATTATATCCCTTTTGGGGATCCTTCTGCTTTTCCTTTTGTCCAAGTGCAATGGTTCGTTCTGCCAGACACTCAAATATAATGTAATCCAAATTTCCCTTTTCCATTAACTCTACCGCCGGTTCAATTCTGTCACCTGCGTAACCGGCACCGCTGCCAATGCGTATTGTTTTCAATCTATTGCCTCCTCTTTTTTAATCCTTGGCAAAGCCACCTAGTACTACCTTGCATTAATTCACTTCCTCCAGCACCCGCTATTTATGCAAGGCAGGACTCGCTTTCCTTCCAGCAGGCAACCATATGTCCATCCTCTCTTTGAATTAAATTCGGTTTCTTATTCCGGCATTCCTCCATGACATAAGGGCATCTTGTAGAGAATGCGCAGCCCTTCGGCCGATTCATAGGACTAGGGATTTCTCCCTTGATAATCTTTCTCTGGGTCGCCTGCTCCAGCAGCGGATCCGATTCCGGTACAGCCTCTAACAATGCTTTGGTGTAGGGATGCAGCGGATTGTCGTATAATTTATCCCAATCCGCTACTTCTACCAGCTGTCCTAAATACATGACTGCAACCCGGTCGCTGATATGTCGAACTACCGACAGATCATGGGCGATAAACAGATAGGTAATTCCAAGCTTCTCCTGAAGCTCCTCCAGTAGATTGATAATCTGTGCTTGAATGGATACATCCAGTGCAGAGATAGCCTCGTCACAAACGATAAACTGGGGATTGGTAGATATCGCCCGGGCGATCGCCAGACGCTGGCGCTGACCGCCGGAAAATTCATGGGGAACTCTTTCCTTATAGGCTCTATCAAGACCTACTAAATCAAAAAGTTCATTCACCCGGTCTTCTAACTCTTCCTTGGATTTGTCCGGGTAAAAATTCTTTAAGGGTTCCATAACAATATCTGACGCCCTCTGTCTCGGATCCAGCGATCCATAGGGATCCTGGAAGATCATCGACATATCCCTGCGAATCGGATACATCTCCTTTGAATTTAGCCTGGCAATATTCTTGCCGCGAAACAGGATACTGCCATCCGTTGCCCTGGTCAGCTTCATAACAGTTCGTGCAATGGTTGACTTTCCACAGCCGGATTCCCCCACCAGACCAAAGGTTTCTCCCTTATATATGTCAAAGCTTACGCCGTCCACTGCCTTTACATCACAGACCTTTTTCTTTAAGATCCCTTTATACACTGGAAAATGTACCTTTAAGTCCTGTATGGATAGCACCGGCTGCTCCGCCTGATAATCACGCTTTTCCTTTAAGGCGCGGGTCTTATGAGTGCTCTCCTTCAAGGCCTTCGTCTCCTTGCTGATCTCCTTATAGCAGGCAATCTTATGGCTGGCCTTTCCTTCCTCCCCTCCAATTTCTCTCAAGACAGGACGGGTACGGTTAATACAGGATTCCTCACCATAGGGACAACGATTATAAAAGGCACATTCGTCCTTGCGGTTCACCAGGCTTTTTACCGTTCCCTCAATCGGAATCAGCTTTCTCTCCTTCGGATCATTCAGCCTTGGCACCGCATTCAAAAGTCCAATGGTATAAGGATGATGAGGCTCATAGAACAAATCATTGATGCTCGCTGTTTCTACAATCTCACCGGCATACATAACATAAGCACGTTCTGCATATCTGGCAACGATACTCAAATTATGGGTAATTATGATGAGGGACATCTTGTTTTTCTTAACAATATCCTTCATCAGCTCCAGGATCTGTGCCTGGGTCGTAACGTCCAGCGCGGTGGTTGCCTCGTCGGCAATGAGTAACTTAGGATTGCAGGCGAGTGCCATTGCAATTACAATTCTCTGTCTCATACCCCCGGAGAACTCATGGGGATATTGCCGGAATCTGGTCTCCGGCTCCGGGATTGCCACCTGCTTCATCAATTCAATCGCTCTTTGTTTCGCTTGCGCCTTATTCATATCCGTATGGATCAGTATTCCTTCCATCAGCTGCTTGCCGATAGGAATTACCGGGTTTAAGGAGGTCATTGGCTCCTGAAAAATCAATCCAATCTTCCCGCCCCTGACAGCTCTCATCTCCGCTCCATTGGCCTTATAATCAAGAATGTTCTTGCCTTCAAAGATAATTTCACTCTTTCCTATCCTTGCATTTGGGATCAGCTGCAGTCCGGAATATTGAGTTACAGACTTTCCGCTGCCGCTCTCACCAACAAAGGCAACAATCTCTCCCTCATTAATATAGTAGGAAACATCATTAACCGCCTTAAGGGTTCCATCCTCATGCTTGAATTCGGTTACTAAATTTTTAACTTCTATTAAATGTGATAAATGTGACATTGGCTTCCTCCTTTATAATCTGCCTCTCAGCTTAGGATCGAGAGCATCCCTAAGTGCATCCCCGCAGATATTAAATGCCCAGGCAGTCAGAATAATAAAGATACCGGGAGCAATACTCATATACGGCTTCGCGTTCAACCAGGTCCGACCATAATTAATCAGATATCCCCAGGAGGAATCCGGCGGAACCACACCGATTCCCAGGTAGCTAAGACCTGCTTCAATCATGATTGCCGCCCCCAGATTCATGGTCATAAGAACAATGAGTGCCGGAAGACAATTCGGAAGAATATGCTTTAAGGCAACCTTAACCGGCTTTGATCCGGAGATAACACTTGCTGTCACATAATCCAGCTGCTTAATCTGTAACACCAGTCCCCTGGTTAATCTGGCATAGGTCGGAACCATTGCAATACCGATGCAGATACAGACATTCATCAGTCCCTTTCCAAATAAAACCCCCATAAAGATAGCCAGTATAATAACCGGAATTGTCATCATCGCATCCATTATTCTCATAATCACAGAATCAATCCATCTTCCGGCGATTCCTGACAGCAGTCCAAGCCCCATACCGATAACTCCGGCAATTGCTGTTGATACAATGGAAACGATCATAGATACTCTTGCACCGTAAATGATGCGGGAGAAGGTATCCCTTCCCAACTGGTCAGTTCCAAAGATATGTTCTGCGGAAGGTGCCGCCAGCATCTTGGTCAAATCCTGTTCATTGTTGCCGTAAGGAGCAATGAAGTCCGCAAAAACCGCAAGAAAGCACATAATACAAATCAAGACAAAGGCGCCAATCACAATTTTTTTTGCAAAAAAGGTCTTTCTGAATTGTTGTCTTCTTTTTTTTGTAATACTGATTTTCTCTTTTTGCTCTATGTAATTTGTTTTATTATTTTCCATGTCAGCCTCCTTATTCTACCCTGATTCTTGGATCAAGTATTCCGTAGAGAATATCAACAATCAGGTTACAGGCGATAACAAATAAAGATATTAAAAATACAATATCTTCCACAACAAAATAATCACTGTTGTTGATGGCTGTTGTAAGCAGCTGTCCAATTCCCGGTATGGAAAATAGATTCTCTATAATAACTGCGCCTCCCACAATACGGCCAAACGCCATACCCATAACGGTTACCAGCGGTATCAGCGCATTTCGTAGTCCATGTCTTAAGATAACCACATGTTCCTTCACTCCCTTGGAACGAGCGGTTCTCATATAGTCCTGCCCCATCTCCTCAAGCATTGCAGAACGGGTTTGCCTTGCAAAGCTGGCAGATTGTCCGATTGCCAGTACGAGTACCGGCCCGATTAATTGCTTTGCAGCAGTGCCAAAATCATCAAAGATAGAGGTATAACCCTGAACCGGAATCCATTTTAATTGTAATGCAAACAATAAGATAATAAGAATTCCTAAAAAGAACTGGGGAGTTGCCAGACCAATATTGGAAACGGCAGAAATGAGTGAATCAATAAATTTGCCTCGTCTGTAGGCAGATATGATACCCAGTAAAATTCCGATAAAAATTGATAAAATAAACGCTGGTACGGATAGTGACAGCGTAGCTAAAATACGTGCAGGAAGAATATCAGATACATCCTTACTATAGGTTACCGACAATCCCATCTCACCTTTAAATAATCCTGTCACCCATTTGAAATACTGCACGAATACCGGCTGGTCAAAACCAAATAGCTTCGTATAATGCTCGACCTGCTCCGAAGAAGCTGATTCGCCTAAGAAAATCTTAATTGGATCACCCGGCAATGCTTGTATGATTAAAAATACAATAATCGTTACTGCAAGCAGGACGACAATGGATTGGCCGATACGTTTGAGAATATATCTGCTCATTTACTACCTCCTTAAAATAGATCGGAGAAATATGGGCTACGGCTTTCACCTAACCCATATCTTCCCCGCAAGCTTGTAAGACTAATTACCTTCGAAAGACCCTTACTTATCCAGCCAGCAATTCGCTGCACTCCAGCTGCTGGCATGGGATACTCCCCAAGCACCATCCTTAACATAATCGGATGCAATGATAATAGGCGCACTCACATTGATTACTCTGCCAAATAAAGCATATTTATCATAAATAACCTGCTGCAGCTCCCAGGAATACTTTTGCTTCTCTTCCGGTGTGGTAGAGGTTCTAACCTGCTCCAGTAAAGTCATGGCATCCTCCGGATGCTGTAGGCTCATTCCATAGAAGGTTGCCTTTGTATCCAGATGTCTTCCCATATAAAGGCCAAGGTCTGGAGAAATGGATGCCCAGTGCCAATATAAGCCTTCCCAGCCATTATACATATATCCCATAAAGGTAGTAGCATCAACTGTATTGATAGTTACAGTAATTCCAACCTCCGCCAAAAAGCTTTGAACCAAGGTACAAGCATCTGTAAATGTTCCCGCATCATAAATCTGAGTAGTAAAACCTTTTTCAAATCCTGCTGCCTTTAAAAGTTCTTTCGCTTTTTCCGGATTATATTCATAGCCCTTCACATTCGGACTATAAGTAGAAGAGCCTTCTGCCGCCCACTGATTTGTTAAGCCCTTGGTTCCCTGTGACAATACCTGATTTAAAGCATTGGTATCAATGGCATAACATAAAGCCTGTCTAACCTCCGCATAATACCAGGGGTTGACACTTCCATCTGCATTCTTTTCATTGGCACTGCTTGGAATTAAACCTAAGGTTTCTTTGCCATAGCCGTTGGTATTACTATATTCTGTATAACCTGGCTTATCCTTAAATTCAGTTACAATAGCTGTAGGACCATCAAAGAGTAAATCGATCTCCTTGTTTTGAAGTGCATAGTCTGCTGTATTCGTATCAGCAAAAATATTGAATACCACCTTGTCTAAATATGGCTTTCCTTCTTCCCAATAGGATTTATTGGCAGCATAGGAAACGCTGGAACCCTCTACGATGGCATCACTGACAAAGGCTCCTGTACCACAGGTATTGGCATAAGCCCACTCTTTACCATTATCCTTAATAGCAGTGGGTGACATATATAATACAAAGAAGCCGATTGCCTCCAGTTTTGAAGAATTCCATTGATTCAGCTTAATCGTTACGGTATATTCATCCGGGCAGTCAATGCTGGCAATATCCGCTACTTCTGTTCTGTTATTAGCTGCGTATTCTTCAATATTCCACTTTACTGCTTCTGCGTTAAAAGGAGTTCCATCACTAAAGGTAACACCCTGGCGAAGCTTATATGTAATGGTACAAGCCTGTGTATCAAAGGACCATTCTGTAGCTAATTCTCCAATCAAATTTCCCTGATCATCATAGTTAAGCAATGAATTATACGCGGTACGAACAAATTTAATAAAGGCATTACCACCTAATTCCGGAGTATATCCGACATTGGTAACTGTAGAAACTGTACCGATTGTCAGTGTTCCGCCTGTCTTAATTGCAGTCGCATCCGTGCTCTCCTGTGTACTTCCTTCCGTCTTCCCATCAGTTGCCCCTGCTGTTGGTGTTGTGGAATCTCCTCCACTTGTTGCTTCACTCCCCGACTTTTTGCTGCATCCTGTAAAAACCATAATCACACATAATGTGATTGCCAGTATGCGGCTTAGCATTGAACATCTTTTCATAACCTTACCTCCTACATAGTTTTAATAATTCACTTCCTGATCCCTTGCATAGAAAAATCCAAATCGGAAGTCCCCATTACAAACAATACCACGTTGTATCATTCCTTAATTATTATTTAAGAAAACTCCTTAAACAACTTTAGTACAACGTTGTACTAATTAGTAATAACTAGATTATAATTTTCATTATACGATTTGTCAATCAGACATTTTACTGCGGCTCATCTTTCGTAACATTTCACAATTTTTTCAGCG
>JAEWMZ010000307.1 GCA_023392995.1 Bacillota bacterium | reverse complement strand
GCAAACAGAGCAGAATCCGGCGGCTGTTTGTGAAGGAAGGCTTCATAAAAGAAGAGGAGAATCCGGTTTGTTAAGTAGGAATGCTGCCAAAGTATCTCCGGATGTTCCTTGATGTCGTCGGTGTGCTTGGTAGAGCTGATAACACATGCCCAGTGCAGGAAGCACTTCAGATTAGGTAAACCGAGATATATTGCTGCCTGCTTTATCGTATTTGGCATGACACCATATACGGCGGTGCTGGTAACCTGATGCAGAAGGCTTGAGATATCAGGGTCTTTTTCTATTTCCAGGATGAGCTGCTCCATATCCTCTGCCTCCACCAGTGAAATCATTTTTTCACAATTCGTGGGAATGCAGGAGGTGCAGCCTAAATCCGTAATCAGACCGGATAAATCCTCAGAGCTTAACTGCGTACTGTCTGCAAAAAGCTTATTGATACTTTCCAGCAATACGTTATTATTCCAGGGTTTGAATACATATAGAGTTGCAATATTATGCAGTAAAGCCTTGAACATGGGCTTTTCATCCGCATAACCGCTTAAAATAATTCGAATAATTCTTGGGTATTTTTCTTTGACGATACTAAGTAGTTGATAGCCGTCCAGAATGGGCATCCGCATATCGCTGATTACCATATCAATTTGATTTGTTTCGATCAGTTTTAAGGCTTCTTTGCCATTCTCTGCAGTTAGTATCTCATAATCTGTTTCTAAGAACATTCTTGATAGAGCTTTTAAAATTTGAATCTCGTCATCAACTACTAAAATCTTTTTCATACCCTCATCCTTTCAATTTTTGTAATAATAGGTATTTGCGAAACTCATTAACGGAAGGTATTGTATACACAGCAGATACTGTTTCGAAGCGGAAGCTAAGCCCGAAGGAAGCATTTGAGCGTGGAAATAGTATCTGCTGTGTATACAATCACAAAAGCTATATTGTTTCGTAATTGCCTATTTGTAATAGGCTAGACGATTGCAGTTTTCAATGTCAGCTAGTGAATCGCAATTGTCTAAGTGTTATATGTGAGTGCATCATCAATTGAGTATTATGGGTCTATGTTGTTACAATGGGCAAAATTACGGTAAAGGTAGCTCCTTTTCCAGGCTCGCTGCTTACCGAGAAGGAGCCGTTATGCTTATTCACGATAATATCATAGGATACGCTTAAACCAAGTCCGGTTCCCTGCCCGATCTCTTTCGTAGTAAAAAAAGGTTCAAATATTTTTGATAAATTCTCTTCAGGAATTCCTGGTCCGTCATCCTGGAAAATAATTTTAATCTCTTGGTCAACAATTTCCGCACGAATTACGATTGTGCCCATATCCTCACGGCTTTGGGACTTGATTGCCTGAGCAGCATTCAATATGATATTAACGAATACCTGACCAAGCTGAATCCGGTTACAATACAGGATAATATCCTCTGGGACATCCAGTATAACCTTTGTTATAAACTTCAATTCATTTTTCGTAATTAACAGTACCTGTTGAATTAAACTTCGCAGCACCAGGGTATCCTTCTCACCATCAGCTGATGTCCGGGCATAGATCCGAAGGGATTGCACTATCTCAGTTACCCTCTGGATACCGGCGGAGGAATCGATAAATATGCCATCCAGCTCCTCCATGATCAAATCCAGCTTTAAGGCTTTGAACTTTGCTTCGACTTCTAAGGAGCATTGCTCCATTTCTGGATTGTCAAAGGAATTACTGCTATTGAATTTAGTGTTGACATAGTTGATAAACTCTATAATACGTTTAAAATATTTTTGCAGTACATCAAAATTACTGTTTACAAAACCCATTGGGTTATTGATTTCATGAGCGATACCGGCCGCAAGCTGACCTATGGCGGCCATTTTTTCCGATTGCACCAGACTGAACTTGGCTTCCGTAAGCTTGGCATTCATTTCTTTTAATTCTTCATTTTGTTTTGTAATTACATTGATCAGGGATTTCAGATGATTTGAATTATTCTTCCATTCAATTGCAACCTTAAGACGTGCGGTGAATTCCATTGCATTGATAGGCTTATTAATATAGTCAAATACACCAAGCTCAAAGCATCGCTGATAGCTATCCATATCCTCCAGGGAGGTTAACATGATAATGAGTATGTCGTCGTACTTTGGATCAGAGCGAAGAGCGGCTATGATATCAAAGCCAGTGATACCAGGCATTATGATATCCAGAATTAAAATATCAATTCTTTCTTCCTCTAAGAGTTTCTTTGCTTTTGTTGGATTATTGCATAAGACAATCTGTGTAATGTCAGGGATTGCTTCAAGATATCGTTTGGCAATAGCCAGATTGAGCTGGCTGTCATCTACAACTAATACTTTCATTCGTAAAACCCCCGATCGCAGGATAAGAACTTTATTGTTTGTACAATTATAGCATTTTTGGAAGATTATTTCAATATATTATGGATGATATAACCAAAATTTCGATAATCTATTTTTGTGGAAATAATTTTCCGAATAATGCGGATTTTTGCGGTTGATGATTGGGAATAAGCACAGAGGTATGTGATAAAGTCACAAACTTGGACGAAAAATGAAGAGCGGAGCAATTGACAGATGAATTACTATATCGTAATATTTGAATATAACGATATTACAATATAGAAAATATAAATTTACGTAAGGTGGGATAAATTGGATCAGAATTATCAAAAATTTAACGATTCAGCAGAGCTGCTTAAGACCCTGGCACATCCGGTGCGCATATGCATTGTGAATGGCTTATTGGAGAATGGAGAGTGTAATGTTTCCCATATGCAGAATTGCTTAGGGGCTCCCCAGTCCACAATCTCTCAGCATATTCAAAAGCTGAAGGCTGCAGGGATTATTGAAGGAAGAAGAAAGGGATTGGAGATATATTATCAAGTCACAAATGAGAAGGTTGCGGCGTTAATGCAGGTGTTGTTGGGGTAAGTGATTGTGGGGGATGAGGTAGTGAAATTTTTCATGCAGGTGGTATCAATTCCTTCACTCCATGCTGTATACGGCTAAATTCCGTTCAGGAACCGATACCACCTGCATGAAAAATTGCCTAGGTTGTGAACGGTCACAATTACTTAAGTGTTGTCTCGGGTGGCGAAAAGAGAGATTGTATATGGCTGAATTTCTGAGATTCTAGGATTCGAGTTTCTAAGGTTCACAAGAGCTAAGTATAATTTATGAGAGAGATAGAAGGAGGATTCGTATGAGTAAGAAAGTATTGATTGTAGGCGGTGTTGCCGGAGGAGCATCTGCAGCAGCGAGATTACGAAGATTGGACGAAACAGCTGAAATTATTATGTTTGAACGGGATGAATATATCTCCTTTGCCAATTGCGGTCTGCCTTATTATATTGGGGAGAGTATTAATGAAAGAAATAAGCTTCTGGTTCAGACACCCCAGAGTATGAAAGCCAGATTTGAGATTGATGTCAGAAATCACAGTGAAGTGGTTCGCGTAAATCCAGAGAAGAAAACAGTAACGGTGCATAGTAAGGATAAGGGAAGCTATGAAGAGAGCTATGATTATCTGGTGCTATCCCCTGGAGCGAAAGCAATCCGTCCAGGCATTCCCGGAATCGAAAGTAATAAAATCCTAACGCTTCGAAACATACCCGATACCGATAAAATAAAAGCATATGTTGATAAAGAGTCTGTGAGAAGTGCCATTGTAATCGGCGGAGGCTTTGTCGGTGTTGAGATGGCTGAGAATCTCAGGGAGAGAGGTCTGGAGGTTACCCTGGTGGAAGCGGCTCCTCATATTTTGGCTCCCTTTGATTATGATATGACAGTGATTGCGGAGAAAGAGCTGGAGGAGAACGGCGTTTGTTTAGTATTAAAGGATGGTGTGAAAGAATTCCGGGAAGAGGGTCAGCAGATTGAGGTAACCTTAGCCAGTGAGATGAAATTACAGGCTGACTTGGTTGTATTAGCCATTGGTGTTGCACCGGATACAAGCTTTTTGAAGGACAGTGGAGTTACCCTTGGAGCAAGAGGACATATTCTTGTAAATGATAAGATGCAGACTCAGGTGGAGGGGATTTATGCAGTTGGCGACGCAATCGAAGTCGTTGATTTCGTTACGAAGCAGCAGACTGCTATTCCGTTAGCAGGACCTGCAAATAAACAGGGAAGAATTGCAGCAGATAATATTGCCGGATTAAACAGCAGCTTTAAAGGCTCTCAGGGGACCTCTATTATTAAGGTCTTTGCTCTGACTGCCGCCAGTACGGGTGCCAATGAGCGGACACTGCAAAGAGCAGGACTCGACTATAAGACAATTCACATTCATCCAGCCTCCCATGCCTCCTATTATCCAGGAGCCTTACCAATGACCTTAAAGCTGATCTTTGGGGGGGATGGCAAGATACTGGGTGCACAGGGAATCGGCTTTAACGGCGTAGATAAGAGAATTGATGTTATTGCCACCGTAATCCGCTTGGGAGGAACCGTAGAGGATCTGACAGAACTGGAGCTTTCCTATGCACCGCCCTTCTCTTCTGCAAAAGATCCGGTGAATATGGCGGGCTTTGTGGCACAGAATGTATTAGAGGGAAGAAGTCATATAGTTACCTGGGAGGAAGTAAAGGAAATGGAGCCTTCCGACTATGTACTAGTGGATGTGCGTACGCAGCTGGAGTTCGATAACGGTCATGTGGAGGGTGCGATCAATATTCCTGTCGATGAACTGAGAGATCGATTAAATGAGCTTGACCCGAAGAAGACCGTTGTTGAATACTGCCAGGTGGGCTTGCGCGGCTATGTTGCAGATCGTATTCTGTCACAGCATGGTTATCAGGTGGTTAACGTGGCGGGAGGCTATAAATCCGCGGCCGCATTAAAATTTCAGCCTAAGAAGGTCAGAGAAGCGGTATATAGCGGGGTTAAGGTAGCAGCAGCTTCTATTCCAATGACGGTGGATGCAGATACTCAGACACTGAAAAGAGCAGAAGGAACCAGTGGAAAGGACTTTGATAAAGCCTTGGACGCGTGTGGCCTATGCTGTCCCGGACCGCTGCTGCAGGTAAAAGCCTCGATGGATGAAATGGAGCCGGGGCAGATCTTAAAGGTATCCGCTTCCGATCCGGGCTTCTATGAGGATATCAAGGCCTGGTGCAAAGGCTCTAAGAATGAGCTTCTGGATCTATCGAAGAAGGATGGATATATCACTGCGTTCATAAAGAAAAATAGCGGGGATACAGCTTTTATCAATCCGGAAGTGATTCCTTACGAAACAAAGGATAATAAAACCATGGTAGTCTTCAGCGGAGACCTGGATAAGGCTATTGCCTCCTTCATTATCGCAAATGGAGCTGCCTCCATGGGGAAAAAGGTAACCATGTTCTTTACCTTCTGGGGCTTAAATATCCTTAGAAAGCCGGATAAGGTAAAGGTGAAAAAAGGATTGCTGGATCATATGTTTGGAGCAATGATGCCCAGGGGCAGCAGGAAGCTGAAGCTTTCTAATATGAATATGATGGGCATGGGCGGAAAGATGATTCGAATGGTTATGAAAAATAAGAATATCTCCTCTCTGGAAGAATTAATTCAGTCAGCAATCGACAGCGGAATTGAGATCGTAGCCTGCCAGATGTCCATGGATGTTATGGGACTGAAGAAGGAAGAGCTGATCGATGGCGTAAAAATCGGAGGAGTTGGTTACTATCTGGGTGAAGCAGAGGATTCTAACGTTAATTTATTCATCTAACCAGTTGGCCTATGTTAGTTCTTCTATCATAAATCGGTGACCTATGTTAGTGATTCTATATAAATAGGTGGACTATGTTAGTCCTTCTATATAAATAGGTGACATAACGTTAGTCCTTCCATATAAACCGGTTCCTAACGTTAATTCTTCCATATAAATCGGTAGCCTAACGATAGTTCTTCCATATAAAAACGAATAGAAATTGCTGGTAATCATGACAAAGCCTCCAATAGTTAGAGTTTTAAGTCTAACTTTTGGGGGCTGTTTTTATTTGATAGGTTAACGGCTGTTATTCGTTTGCAAGTGTTATCATACCCCTACAATAGAACCTGGCTTTCACCTTTTATAAGAATCGTCAACCTTCTATATAATTGAAGATGGTAATTGTGTAGTGTAATAAGAAATGGTATAATCAAGAAGATTTTTATAAAACTATAAAAAATGAATCGGTGAAAAAGGGGGAGTCGGTTTATGAATCACTTTGTTCGAAGCAAAGTCATAATATCCTTCGCGCTAATTCTTATCATCCTATGCACCCTGCTCCCTTTGCAAGTCTTTGGTGAAGTGCAAAAGGTAACAGAGTTGGAGGATACCTTATCCGGTCTCTCCGAGGAAGAGAAGGCGGTTCTGGATGAGCTGTTTAAGCTGCAGCAGGAGATGACTGGAATCGAGCAGCAGGAGAGAGAAGCGGCTGCGGAGATAGAGCAGCAGGAGCAGCAGGTTCAGAAGCTGGAAGGCTCCATTGGGGATGCTCAGTCAGAATATAACACGCAGCTCAACATTTTAAAGCAGGTATTGGTAGACTATCAAAGAAGAGGTCCGGCTTCTTATCTGGAGATTTTACTAAACGCAGGAACCTTATCTGAGTTTTTGGCAAGTCTCAACATAATTAAGGATATCACCCACAATGTTAAGGATTTATTAGCCTCCTTGGAGGATAGCAAAACAAAGCTTCAAGGCCGAAGAGATGCCTTGGTGGAGCAGAAATTGCGTTTGGAGCAGGCAAGAGATAAGCTTGCCAAAAAGCTGAAAGCCAAAGAAAAGTTACAGGAGGAGAGGGAGACTTATTTAGCCTCCTTGCAGGAGAACCGGGCTTATTACGAGGAGCAGCTGACATTGATTGCTCAGATGTGGACGGATTGCACCACACTGTTTCCTGCTATTGCAGCGGATTTAACCCAGATCATTGAAGCAGGACATTTTACTCTGGAGGATTTAAATATTGCCTATGGTTTATTCTCTGTGCAGGGATATCTGTCAGAGGAAGTATTCAACCGGATCTTAGCTGAGAACTCAACTCTTGGGCGAACGATTTTCCGATTCCAGGAGGAAAAGGTTGTGATTGAGGTGCCGGATAAGCATCTGAGCTTAGTCGGTAACTTTGTTGTGGAAGGTGATATGGCGATTCGTTTTGAAGTGCAGCAGGGAACCTTCTATGATATGCCGCTGGAAGCCTCTTCCTTGCAGGAATTATTCCGGGAGGGTCCTCTTATCATTGATTTTGGAGCAATTACAGGAGATATGCTTCAGCTGGACTTTACCTTGAGTGAGGTTTGGAGCCAGCAGGAAGCCTTAAACTTTATCATAATCCCTAAATACGGAGGTGAGGATAGTAATGATTGAAGCAAAAGATGTAGCCTTAACCTATAGTGATGGAACAAAAGCCTTAAAGAATGTGAATTTAAAGATTCAACCGGGGGAGCTGGTATATATCACCGGACACAGCGGCTCCGGAAAGACCAGCTTCTTAAAGCTTCTCATGGGAATCGAATTTCCCACCTCCGGTAAGCTGACCGTGCTTGGCTCGCGGATGAAACGTGGAAATGACTGGAAGCTTCGCAAGCTGCGAAGAAAGATCGGGCCGGTGTTCCAGGAATTTAAACTAATTGAGCGAAGAACGGCACTGGAAAATGTTATGATTGGTATGCGTATTCTTGGGATTCCACCCAGAAAGATGAAGCAGGAAGCAACAGAAGCCTTAAAAAAGGTGGGGCTGGGGCATAAGCTTAACACTCCGGTGGAGCATCTTTCCTGGGGAGAAGCACAGAGAGTTGCCATCGCCCGGGCAGTGGTCAGAAAGCCTGCGTTACTGATTGCGGATGAACCTACCGGCAATCTGGATCAGGAGAATGCTCTTAATATTTTACATATACTGAATTCCTTCCGGGATGATAAGACGGCGGTCATCATCACCACCCATGCAACCCATTTGATTGAGGGACAGGATGCAACCTATATCCGGGTGCAGGAGGGAGAAATCACCATCGAACGGGGGGCGAAGCAGGATGAAAGTATTTTTCTATAATATTGGATATTTTATATTAGAGGCTTTTCGTACCATTCGGTTTCATCCGTTATCGAATCTTTTCTCTTTTTTGGGTACGGGGTTTATCCTTTTTTTATTCGGTTTGGTGCTTACGGGCTGGTCCATCGGTGACGAATTGGTAAACGCATTGCAGCAGGAGGCTCAGATTAGTGCTTACTTTGCGGATCAGGTGGGTGAAACAGGTGCCAGGCAGATTGTAGATAAAATGAAAACGCTGGACGGTGTCCAGGATGCAAGATATGTGACAGCCGGTGAGGCTTATGCAAAAAACCGTAAGCTTCTTGGGAATGAGGCGGAAATCCTGCGGTTGTTCGATAACAATCCCTTTGAAGCCTTTGTTGAAATAAAGATTGATTTAAACAAAATGGATCAGGTACTTACCCAGATATCGGATATGAAAGGAATTGATTACGTAAGAGATAACCGGGATATTCTTGAGAAGCTAAGGGGAATCGTTGATGCTATAAAGCTGCTGGGAGGCGTTATTGCGGCCGCCGTGGGAATAACCACCCTCGTCATCATCTCTCATATGATACGACAGGGGATTTATCATAACAAGGAGCAAATCAATACATTACGTCTGCTGGGTGCTCCTAATTCCTTTATTGCTTTTCCCTTTGTCATGGCAGGATTGATCCTAACCCTGCTTGGAGGGGGGCTGGCATCTGCATTGATTATTTTTATGATGAATCAGGGATATCAAAGCATCAGTGAATATGTTATGTTTTTACCTCTGCCGCCTGCCCAGGAGCTGTGCAGGTTCATTGTGGCCGTTCTTATGGGGATCAGTGCTGTACTGGGGCTGACGGGCAGCCTGTTTGGGGTATCTTCCATACGCAAGGAAGGCTAGAAGCTATAACAAAAACCATGACATTATTAAAATTGGAGGAACGACAAAATGATTAGTTTTACAAACGACTATAGCGAAGGAGCGCATCCCAGAATTCTTGAGAAGCTGGTGGCCTTCAATCTGGAACAAAACCGTGGTTATGGAGAGGATGTTCATTGCAATAAAGCAAAGGAATATATTAAGCAGCAGATAAACCGTGAGGATGTGGATATCCACTTTATTCCGGGCGGAACCCAGACGAACCTGTTAGTGATCTCCTCCTTTTTGCGTCCCCATCAATGTGTGATCGCAGCTGACACCGGACACATCAATGTGCATGAAACAGGAGCAATTGAAGCGACCGGACATAAGGTCGTAACCCTGCCGTCTCCTGATGGAAAGGTAACTCCTCAGATGATCCATAAGGTGCTGGAGAGTCATGAAGGTGAGCACATGGTGCAGCCAAAGATGGTCTATATCTCTGATACAACAGAACTAGGAACCATCTATAGCAAAAAAGAGCTGGAGGAGATTAGGGAAGTATGTCTTGAAAATGGGCTGCTGTTATTCTTAGATGGTGCCCGGCTTGCCTCGGCTCTCACCTGTAAAGCAAATGATTTGTCGCTGGAGGACATCGCTCGTTTGGTGGATGTATTCTATATCGGCGGAACAAAAAATGGTGCCCTGCTCGGGGAAGCCTTAGTGATATGCAAAGAGGAATTAAAGGAAGATTTCCGCTTTATGATCAAACAAAGAGGGGCTATGTTAGCCAAGGGCTTTGTCCTGGGAATACAATTTGAGACTTTATTTTGGCCGGAGGATTGCCTGTATTATGATCTGGCGAAGCATGCGAACCATATGGCAGAACAGATTGCGGATGAGATCACGGCCTGTGGTTTTGAATTCTATGTACCGGTGGTCTCCAATCAATTATTTCCAGTCTTGCCAAATTCCTTACTTAATGAGCTGGAGAAGCGTTTTCTCTTTAGCAGACAGGCGAAAGTGGGAGAAGACAAAACTGCAATACGCTTTGTGACCTCCTGGGCTACGACACAGGAGCAAGTAAAGGAATTGCTTGAGTTCTTTCAGAAATTTACCGCTTTGACGGCAGAGGGAGGCAATTATGTTAACTAGAACAAATCAAAAGAATGGGGAGGAGCTATCCATCCTTGGCTTTGGCTGTATGCGTTTTCCGATGAAGGGAGGAAGCATCGATGAGCCAAGATCCATAGCGATGATACGCGATTCTATAGAGAAAGGGATTAATTATTTTGATACCGCATATTTCTATCATAATGGAAAAAGTGAATCCTTATTGGGAAATGCTTTAGAGGGCGGTTATCGTGAGCGTGTCAAAATAGCAACCAAGCTGCCTCCCTTTATGGTAACAAAGCTGGAGGGAGCAAAGAAAATTCTGGATACCCAGCTGACAAAATTAAAGACGGATTATATTGATTATTATCTGCTTCACATGCTTTCCGATAAGCCAACCTTTGATCGTATGGAGAACATTGGGGTTATTGAATGGCTGGAGAACTTAAAGAAGGAAGGGATCATTCGTAATATTGGTTTCTCCTTCCATGGCAGTAAAACCGATTTTGAACTCTTAATCAAGGCATATCCCTGGGATTTCTGCCAGATTCAATACAATTATATGGACGAGAATAATCAGGCGACGAAGGCAGGTCTTGAACTTGCTCACTCACTGGGAATTCCTGTCGTGATTATGGAGCCCTTACGAGGCGGGAAGCTGGTGAATAATTTACCCCAGGAGGTATTAAAGGAATTCAGAACCAGCGATAAGAACAAAACCCCAGCGGAGTGGGCACTTCGTTGGATCTGGAATCATCCGGAGGTAAATGTGATTCTCTCCGGAATGGGGGATGAAGCCCAGATTGAGGAGAATGTAAAAATCGCCGGTAATGCAGCTGCTAATTCCTTTACGCAGGAAGAGCTTGCAATGTTTGACCGGGTGAAAAAAATCCTGTTGGATAAGACGAAGGTTCCCTGTACCGCCTGTGGCTACTGTATGCCATGTCCCTACGGTGTAAATATACCGGGCTGCTTCTCGGCCTATAATGATAAGTACTTATTAAAAGACAGGGGAAGCCGAATGAAATATTTCCAGACTCTTGGCGTATTATCAAAACAGCCTGCCTTTGCCTCCTTATGCACTGAATGCGGTAAATGTGAGCGGCACTGCCCGCAGAATATACAAATTCGTAAGGAATTAAAAAATGTGAAGCGGGAAATGGAAGGAGTCGTCTTCCGCCCCGTTGTAAAAATTGCCCGAAAATTGATGAAAATCAACTAAAAATTCGCTTAACAGAAACACATTGTTCCAGTAGTATGGGGCAGTGTGTTTTTTTGTGAAAGATACCATTGCTTGTCCCGGTATGGAATGCTTATAATTACCTTATGGCTTGCATTTCGGAGGAAATCTCTATTATTTCTGCCAACTCTACCGTTAGTAGGTGTACATCTTATGTTAATATTATAGGATGAAACACAAAGGAGGCTTTATAAAATGAACCAAATTGAAATAGGAAAATTCATCGCTGTACGCCGAAAGGCTCATGGTATGACTCAAAGTCAATTAGCTGAAAAATTGGGAATTACAGATAAAGCGGTATCAAAATGGGAAACCGGTAAATCTATGCCTGACCTGGCTTTATTTACTCCACTATGTGACCTTTTGGAAATCACCTTGAATGAACTGCTATCAGGTGAATTGATTTCTGAGGATAATCTGAAAGAGAAATCGAATCAAATTCTTTTTGAGGTCATTACTAGTTGGCTGGGTAAGGATCAACGGGAAATTTATGCTCAGGCAGACAGCCCGGATATTGTTTTAAAGCTGGGAAAGCTAAGAAAAATCTACCCGGAAAACGCTTCCACGTATGCTGTAAACAATGTCAGTTTAGAGATTACAAAAGGGAGCTTTGTAGGAATCATGGGAGCTTCCGGGTCTGGGAAATCGACCTTGTTAAATATGATAGCAACCATAGATAAGGCAACCAGCGGAACCATTGAGATCAGAGGTCAAGACATTGCAGAAGTATCGGAGAAGGAGCTATCTGCTTTTCGAAGAGAACATTTAGGGTTTATCTTTCAGGAGTACAATTTACTTGATACCCTGACGATATACGAGAATATTGCTTTGGCTTTGACAATTAAGCGGGCTCCTAAAGAAAGTGTGAGGAATATAATTCATGAATTGGCCGAAAAACTTGAAATTACAGAGGTATTAAGTAAATTCCCCTATGAAGTGTCCGGGGGTCAGCGCCAACGTGCTGCTTGTGCAAGAGCAATTGCAGTAAATCCGAGCCTTATTCTGGCTGACGAACCTACCGGTGCTTTGGACAGCCATTCTGCAAAGCAGTTAATGGAAACACTGGTTATGTTACAACAGGATTACTCTGCTACAATATTAATGGTAACACATGACGCTTTTTCCGCAAGCTACTGTGATAAGATATTATTTATGCAGGACGGTGAGATAAAAGAGGTATTAAATAGAGGTGAAGATAATAAGCATACTTTCTTTATTCATATATTGGAGGTAATGGCAAGGGTTACAGAGGGAGGGAGTTATGTATCTTAAGTTAGCTTTGCGCAATGCGAAGCGCTCTATGTTCAATTATTTGCTTTATATTACAACCATGACAATATTGATTGCAGTGATGTTTGTATCAAATACGATTGCGATCTTTGGAAATAGACAGGCGGGGTTTCAAACAGCGTCACTGCCGCTGCTTATCGTTGTAATTATGGTAGCCTTGGTAAACTACATAAATACCTTTATGATGAAGCAAAGAGCAAAGGAATTTGCAACGTATCTATTACTGGGTATGGAAAAAAGCATATTAGTACGGGTCTTTCAACTAGAGTTTTGCTTCATCGGAAGTATGTGTTTTATTCTTGGAGTATTCCTGGGGGCAATTACTTTTCTCACTTTCTTTTCCAATGAGCTTCCAGGAGGTGACGTTGGACGAATGCTTATTTTGCAAGCGATACTGCAAACACTTTTCTTTTTTTGCATCGTAGAGATCTTGTCCGCGATTCGCATGGGCAGAAAGATAACGAAGCTCCAAATCTGTGAATTAATGAAGGAAGAACGGCGCAATCAATCCATTGGTAAGAGCAGACAAAAATTCTGGGGGATTTGGTTTTGTATCAGTATTTTCAGCCTAATTCTCCTGTTGCTTGGATTTGCATTAGGATCCGGGGATTTTGCTGATCGGATGATTTCCTTTATAGCAATACCTTTGATCTCTTGCATCATTACGTTCTATCAATGGCTGTATGCGTATCTTTTATCCAGGCGGCTGGCACAAGCAGATGATTTATATCAAGGTACCCGGCTTTATCGTATTGCAGAAATGACAACTGGAATTAAAACGAGCGCATATATGAATTCTGTTTTCTGCATCTGCCTGTTTTTTGCCATATGCTCCTTTGTATTTGGAACTCTTCTTCTAAAGAAGGAGCTAAAGGTTCTTGAAGCTGCAAATCAGCAGTGGATGGGCTTCTTGCAGATAAGTATTTCAATCATTTTTATCGTAATCTATTTTTCTATCCTCTCTTTACAGCAAATGATTGAGCTAAAACAGCAAGCAAAAAATATCCGAATTCTATGCTGTATGGGAAAAAGTCAATCACAAGTGAAAGTTTTAATAAAAATGCAGGTAATGCTAAAGCTGATTCTTCCGACATTCATGTGCTTTGTTTTACTGTTGGTGGGCACACCAGCTATCTATTATAAGATGAGTATGGGATTGGCTGGGATAGTGCAGGATTCATTGATTGATGCCCTTGGAGGATTCGCGGCTTGCTTTGCGATACTGTACTTTTGTTATTATGAAGTGGTCTGCATTACAGGTATCCGCTATCTCAAGTCGGTTAGTGTGAAATGCTGAGCATTCACATCCTGCACCCCGCGTCCTGCGAACGAAAGTCAGTTAGTGCGACTCCATATTCTAATAGATTATCCAATATATCCGTGATAGAATGAGATAAAAATATCCGAATGTGAAAATAACCTGAGAGGGTAAGGTGGAAATAAATGAACAATAGTACTGCGAATTATAAAATATTGATCATTGATGATGACAAGGATTTATCCATGATTGTTCAGGATATGTATGAGGATTATGGATATCAGGTGACCCTTGCGCTAGATAGTGAGGAGGCTTATCGGCTTTTAGAGACGAATTGTTATCATATGATATTACTGGATATCAACCTGCCAAGAATCACTGGCTTTGAGATCTGTCGTGAGCTTCGCAAAATATCAACGATACCGATTATCTTTGCCAGTGCCAGAACCAGTGAGGATGATAGGGTTACAGGTCTTGATATCGG
>JAEWMZ010000291.1 GCA_023392995.1 Bacillota bacterium | reverse complement strand
GTTATATAGTATATTCTGGAATTCTGTTTTTGACAAGGAACAAGCCAGCACCGGCTGAAGTGCTTCCACATTAAAGGTAGCGGTCCGATCCGTCAGAAGATTGGTTTCTCCGAAAAAATCCCCCTCTGCAAATACATATAATATTTGTTCTCTGCCGTCCGGTGTATATTTAAAGGCCTTTACACTTCCGCCATTAATAATCGTAATTGCTTCTGATCTTTCTCCTTCCCGCAAAAGGAATTCACCCTTCTTATATTCCCTATGTAGGATTAGTTCTGCAATTTTCCCCAGATCCTCCCTGCTGAGTGAAGAAAATATGGGAACCTTATGAATACATAAGTCATTCTGGCAATGAAGGCACTGACAACTTTCTTTCATTCCATGTCACCTCTTTGAGTTTATTCTAAATAAGCAATTACCTATTTATTCTAATGATCTTTCATTTTATCATATACTAAACAGTAATCGAGAAACCCCTTCTTGTCAATCCTTTTCAATGAAATCTGAACATAAAACACTCCGCCTTCTATCATAAGAAGGCGGAGCATTCCTGCATCCCCGATGTTTTTCAGGTTAAGTCTTAGCCTTGGTTCGAGCCTTAGCCTTGGTTCATGCCTTAGCCTTGGTTCAATCCAGAGTTATTCCTTCTCGCTATAATGATGAGCCTTCTCTAGCATCATGTCCTTCACCTTCATAAGACGAATCTGGGTACTTCTCTCATTTTCATCCAGCTTCATGACAATGAACTTAATCTTTTCTCTCAGTTCCGGAATCATGACGTGTTCAAGAGCATTTACACGGCGTCTGGTCTTCTCGATCTCCGCAGCCATCAGCTGACAGGATTTTTCGATCTCTGCAAGTCTTAGCATATCCGGCAATATTTCTTGCAAGGACAATACAGCATCATCCAAATCACTGGAGGTAAAGGCATAGCCATAGGAATAGATATCATTTAAATCCGGTGTTTTCGTACGATATTCAAATTGCGGAATATCCACACTCATGACATTTTTTTTGGAGGTTTCCAGATATACTTCCTGCTTTGAGGCCATTAAGGACACCTTCAATACCTCCTCTTGCATAGAGGATCTGGCTAATACAAAATTCTTATTTGCCGCCAGAATTCCTTGCTCTACTTTTTCACGGAGTGTTTTGTTTTCCCTCACCAAATCCAGGAACTGCCGCATCAGCTCATCTCGCTTATCCTTTAACAGTTTATGCCCGCGAATCGCTGTGGTCAGTTTCTTTTTTAACCTGGTCAACTCCATTCGCGTCGGATTCACTTGTGTCTTAGCCAAGAATCAGCACCTCCCTACTCTTTGTTGTAATACTGATCTAACAATTCGTCCTTAATTCTCTTCAGCTCTGTTCTTGGAAGAATTGAAAGCAGCTTCCAACCAAGATTTAAGGTTTCTTCAATATCACGATTTGTATGGTAGCCCTGGGATACATACTCCTGTTCAAAGGCATCTGCAAATTTCGCATATAACAAATCAATATCCGTTAAGGCAGCTTCACCAAGCACTACCATCAATTCCTTTGCTTCCTTCCCACGGGCATAGGCAGCGAAGATCTGATTCATTGTATTTGCATGGTCTTTTCTTGTTTTTCCTTCTCCAATACCTTTATCCTTAAGACGGGACAAGGAAGGAAGTACGTCAATCGGCGGCTGAACACTCTTACGGTATAACTCACGGCTCAGAATAATCTGACCCTCCGTAATGTAACCAGTTAAGTCCGGAATTGGATGGGTCTTATCATCCTCCGGCATTGTCAGGATCGGAATCATCGTAATACTTCCGTTCTTTCCCTTCTTTCTGCCGGCTCTCTCATAGAGGGAAGCAAGATCGGTATACATATAGCCTGGATAACCGCGGCGTCCTGGAACCTCTTTTCGGGCAGCAGATACTTCACGCAGGGAATCCGCATAGTTCGTGATATCTGTTAAGATAACTAGTACATGCATGTCCTTCTCAAAGGCCAGATACTCCGCTGCGGTTAAAGCCATACGCGGTGTAGAGATACGCTCTACCGCCGGGTCATTGGCAAGATTAATGAACATAACCGTTCGGTCAATAGCGCCTGTCTCACGGAAGCTTTCTGTAAAGAAGTTGGCCTCCTCAAAGGTAATACCCATAGCGGCAAATACCACCGCAAAGGGCTCTGTCGTTCCACGTACCTTCGCTTGCTTTGCAATCTGGGCTGCCAATTCCGCATGCGGTAATCCGCTGGCGGAAAAGATCGGCAGCTTCTGCCCGCGAACCAGTGTATTCAAGCCGTCAATGGCAGATACACCAGTCTGGATAAATTCCTGGGGATAATTTCTCGCCGCCGGGTTCATGGGCAAGCCATTAATATCCATACGCTTCTCCGGCAGGATCTCCGGTCCGTCATCGATTGGACGTCCCAAGCCGTCAAATACACGGCTGAGCATATCCTCCGACACCCCAAGCTCCATGCTTCTTCCCAGAAAGCGAACCTTACTGCTTGCCAGATTGATTCCGGCGGAGTTTTCGAAAAGCTGTACCAGGGCGTTACCACCATCGATTTCGAGAACTCTGCAGCGACGCTTTTCGCCGCTGGCAAGCTCTATTTCCGCCAGCTCGTCAAAGGCAACGTTTTCCACACCTTTTACCAGCATAAGAGGACCCGCAACCTCTTGTATCGTTCTATACTCCTTTGGCATTAGGCTTCCTCCTTATTTAACAAATGATTTAACTCCAGATTTAGATTTTTTAAGATATCTTCAAACTCCTGATCCGCCTTCTCTAACTCTGTGTATTTAAAACGACCGATCTTTTCCCTCACCGCCATTTTTACAATTCCATCAATGGAAGCACCTTTTTCCAGATAACCCAATGACATGTCATAAAAATGAATGACTAGCTCCATCATTAAATATTGCTTATGGAGATCCGTATAGGTATCTACCTCATGGAAGGCATCCTGGTGCAAATAATCCTCACGAATGGATCTTGCAGCTTCCAACTTAAGACGATCGGGAGCAGACAGAGCATCCATACCAACCAGCTTTACAATCTCATCCAGCTCTGCCTCATCATTGAGCAGACGCATCATTCTTGCCCGCAGATCCTGCCAGCGCTCATTGACATTGGAATTAAACCATTTATTTAGGTTGTACAGGGAATAGCTGCTCAGCCAGTTAATTGCCGGGAAATGTCTCCGATATGCCAGATTCGCATCAAGACCCCAGAATACCTTTACAATACGAAGGGTTGCCTGGGATACCGGCTCAGAGATATCACCGCCGGGAGGAGAAACAGCACCAATCGCTGAGAGCGCTCCTTCCCTTCCCTCTTTTCCAAGGGAAATCACGCGGCCGGCTCTTTCATAAAATTGTGCCAGACGGCTTGCCAGATATGCAGGATAGCCTTCTTCACCCGGCATTTCCTCCAATCGTCCGGACATTTCACGAAGTGCCTCTGCCCAACGGGAGGTAGAATCCGCCATAAGAGCTACCGAATACCCCATATCACGGAAATATTCTGCGATGGTAATACCGACATAAATGGAAGCCTCACGAGCAGCAACCGGCATATCCGAAGTATTGGCGATCAAAACAGTTCGTTCCATCAGGGATTTACCCGTCTTAGGATCCTTTAATTCCGGGAATTCGTTCAGAACATCGGTCATCTCATTACCACGCTCACCACAGCCGATGTATACAACAATGTCTGCTTCCGACCATTTTGCCAGCTGATGCTGAACTACTGTTTTACCGCTGCCAAAGGGACCCGGAACTGCAGCCACGCCTCCCTTCGCAATTGGAAACAGCGTATCAATTACTCGCTGACCGGTAACCAACGGCTTATCGGGAGATAGCTTTTGCTTATAGGGTCTGCCCACACGCACAGGCCATTTCTGCATCATTGTAATATTGACAATCGTACCGTCTTCTTTTTCTACCTCAGCAATAGTATCAACCACTGTAAAATCCCCTTCGGCAATCGTTTTGATTCTACCCTTCACGCCCTGGGGGATCATAATCTTCTGTACAACTACTTCTGTCTCCAAAACAGTACCAATGATATCGCCTGCCTCAACCTCGGCACCAGCTTCCACCACAGGAAGGAAGTGCCACTTTGTATCACGCTTCAAGGAAGGAATCTCGACGCCTCGCTTTAAATTTGTGCCGGTAGCCTCCATAATATCCACCAAAGGACGCTGGATACCATCAAAGATGCTTCCTATTAGTCCCGGCCCCAGCTCAACGCTTAACGGCGCACCTGTTGATTCCACCGGCTCTCCGGGGCCTAACCCGGAGGTTTCCTCATAAACCTGAATGGATGCCAGGTCGCCATGTATCTCAATAATTTCACCGATCAGACGCTGCTCACTTACACGAACCACGTCAAACATATTGGCATCGCGCATGCCCTGCGCAATAACCAAGGGACCGGCAACTTTTTTTATAGTGCCTTTGCTCATAATATACGAATACTCCTTTCACAGACTAGCAATTTGTACAACGTACAAAATTGTGTGTGAAGATGCTTGTTTTTCACACTAATGGTCATTCGTCCGCATGGACGCTTAATGCCAAATGTGAAATGCTCTGCATTTCACATGTTCACCTGCTTTTTCAATATTTGTTATAACTATTACTTATCGAACATCTCTTTACTCATTTCCAAATATGATATCTGAGCCGACCGCACGTTCCACCGACTTTTTAACACTTCTCATACCTTTGCCCGTATTGCCTGACACCCCAGGTATCGGTATGATAGCAGGTAAATAGCTTGTATTGTATCGGTCTATTTCCGTTTCCAGTTCGGCCTGCAGTCTTTCTGTTATATAGATGATTGCATATTGACCATCTGCCAAGGTTTTGATCAGCCTCGAAGCTTCTGCCTTTTCCGTTACCGGATATGTGTCAAGACCCAATGCTGCAAATCCAAATATGCTATCCTGGTCACCGATTACAGCTACTTTATACATACATATCCCTCATTCTTTCCCTTATGAAACTGTCATCAATTTCATTTCGCTTTCCCGACAGCAAAATTCGAATGGTTTTAATCTCGTTTTCTCTTGCCAGGATGTAGGCCGCCAGTGGTGATATGGTAAACGGATTTGATTTTTGCGGACGAATATGTCTCATAATCAAATTATCACACCAGCGTTCGAAGGCTGAGGAGGATTCCTTGATTGCATCGACTGCATCTTCATAATCCGTAAACTGTAAGTATTGGTAGATTGCCTCCAGACTTTCCAGAGCTGCACTGATTAATTTATTCTTATCAAGGGAAGCACATTCAGCAATAGCCCGCTCCATAAATGCTCTGGATTTGCGGGTCTTATTGCTGCGGACTGCAATATTAATATCCGCTGCGGCAACCTTTAACTCAGCATATTTTGCTAATAATTCCACCTTTGATTCCTTGCATTTTTTTAGCATGATCTCCAATGCAGCTTTATCAAGAATAACATCACACAGCTGACTATCTCCGGTATGCAACAGAACTTCATATGCTTCCTCGGCACACGCCTGCATATATCCTGGGAGATTTGAAAAGCTATGTTCTTTGACAGCATTCAGGATCGTATCCACCGGAATGGTTCCTTGTGTGATATAGATATCCTCCTGTTTTGAATCAGTATAAACCTGCTTTATGGCAGCCTTCAGATTGTGGTAGTCGTTGGTATATAGGAACATATTAAATACGGAAAGCTCCTCCACCAATTCCTTCATCAAATTCCAGGTTTTCTCTCTCTCAGCCTTTAACATCTCCTGGGCATCTTCTTCTCCTGTTTTCCCCCAGCCCTTTTCAGCAAGCAGCTTCAAACATTCTTTCTCACTTTTACAATTAAGCAGCTGATCGATATCGGTTTTACTCAGAAGAAGCATCTCCTTAGAACGTATCCTGGCTACTGCATAAGTATAAAGCTGTTCCGCCATTTTATCACCCTCTCTCCGGATTTATTCTTCAAATAGTACGCAATGAACCTTATCCTGCAAGATATCTTTCTCCGCTGCAAACAGTGCATCAAAGGTACAGTTTTCTTCAATATCTCCGTAAATCAATAAAAATCCGCCCTCCAAGCTCGCCGCTTCCTCAGAAACAGATAACTCTGCTGAGGGAAGACCGGATAGTGCAATTTTTACACGCTCATCAAAATCTGCCGGAAGACGCTCTTTATCAGCAGCAGAAAATCGAATCTGACCAGCTCGGTTATGTGCGTATTTTTTAATCATACTTAAAATGATATCCACATATTCAGCAGCTGGCAGCTCCGCCAGTGATTTTCTGGCTTTCGCAATCGTATCGTTAATTAACTGCTGTTTCGTCTCCAGTAGAATTTTTCTCTCCTGTAAGGCAGCAGCTGATTTCGAGCGATTCATAATTTCTCCTGCCTCAAGCACTGCTTTTTCCTCGATCTGAACAGATCTTTTCTCAGCTTCCAGGCCTGCTGCAGTCATAATATCCTGTGCCTGATTATTAGCCTCCTCAAGAATCTTCGCTGCAACTAACTCCCCTTCATCCTGAATGGCCTTCAATATCTTTTCTAATCCAGTCATTTTTACACCTGTGCCTTCCAATTTTTTGATGACCCATTCAAAAAATTGAACAGGTCGAAATAGAAAGTTTAAACATGTACTTTTTTCAATCTAACAGACATTCGACCGTTAGGACACACTCTCTATGTTTAGATGGATAAACCGGCCACACCATTGATCGCCAGCATTGAGATCAAAAGAGCTAAAATCGCATAGGTTTCTACCATTGCCGGGAAAATCATTGATTTACCGAATTGATCCGGTCTTTTTGCCAAAATTCCCATACTTGCTACAGAAGCCTTAGCCTGAGCAATTGCGGATACATAGCCTACGATTGCCATTGGAAGACAAGCTGCCAAATACAATAAGCCCTTCGCTAAACCAAAGTCACTGCTACCGCCAAGTACTCCGATATTGGATAATGTGATGAAGGCAATCAGAAGACCATAGATACCCTGGGTACCTGGTAAAAGCTGAAGAATCAATACCTTACCAAACTTAGAAGGATCCTCTGTAACGAGACCTGAGCCCGCTTCACCAGCCAGTCCTACACCTTTCGCTGAGCCTGCTCCAGCTCCCAATGCGGCTAAAGCCGCTCCTAATAATGCACATACGATTCCGAATTTATCCATTGTTTACATTCTCCTTAACTTTGTAATATTTTGTTTTCATTGTAAATGGGTTGAAGGAACGTCCACCCCCACTATAAAACTTCCCAAAAAACTCCACATATTGAAGTCTGTTTGTATGAACATAAGCTCCTAATGCGTTAATCGCAATATTGAGGGTATGACCGAAAAGCAAAATGACAACGAATAGGATAACACCAACAAATCCAAAGGATTTTGCCGGCATTGCTGCCATTTTATTTATAACATTTCCGATAATACCAGATGCCAGTCCTAAGGCCAGCAACCGGGAATAGGACAAAACGTCGCTTAATATACCGGTAATACCATAAAGAGCGTATGCTCCCTTTAAGAATCGTTTGAACGGATTTCTGGATTCGCGGCCATTGGTAAAGATGATAACAAGTGCTGATAAAATAGCTACTATCCCTGCCAATGTATTGACGCTGCCTGGTATTATCAGTGTTAAACCAAGAATATTTTTTATCATATCCAAGGACATGAGTAAGAGCGTACAGCTTACAATCAGTAAAATCCAGGATACCGCGTCATAAAAAATCCCGATATAATCCTTTTGCCTATAAAGCTGATAAACCTTAATTAAATACCCGGTTATAATATGAATTAATCCCAGTACCATGGAAAAGGTCAGCATCCGCATCGGGTCATTCACTGGGAAAAACCAAAGGGGAGGTATCAAAGGAACCTTAGTGACTCCAAAATAAGTCGTTGCTATTACATCAAAGACATCACCAAAATAGCTGCCAAACATAATTCCCCAGAAGGTTGTTGAAATACCGCAGTAGAAAAACATTGACATGAACTTCTTTGTATTAACCTCCATGTTGCTTCTGTTTTTCCATAAAATATAGCCGCAGGCTGCCGTCATAATAATCCCATAACCAGCATCTGCCAGCATGATTCCAAATAATACATAATAAAAATAGGAAACAATTGTGGTAGGGTCAATCTCTCCTTTTTCAGGTAATGCGAAGCCCTCCACTACAGACTCCACCGCACCAGAAAAGGGATTATTTTTCAGGAGTACCGGTATCTCTTCTTCCTCATTTGGCTCCTCCACTTCGATTGAGAGCATAAACTTTTGCTCCAATTCCTCCGACAGGGATTTCACCTCTTTTTCAGGAATATAGCCTGTAATAATAAAGATATTCTTTGATTGGGAAATTTGGCCGAGAACCTGATACTTATCAGCTCTCATTCTCTCATAATCCTGTAAGAATAATAAATCCTCACGTACGCTCGTAAAAGCTTCAATTTCTGATTTTAAAGTACGCAGTTCCTCTTCAATAGAAGCAATTCGTTTCTCCAATTTCTCTATTTGCTGCGCAGGTGACTTATCTGCTGCTACACTTGGAAGCGAGAATTCCATTTGCCTTAACTTATCGTAAAGCTTCTCCTGCAAATTGTTGGTCGTTAAAATAAATACACAGGTTTGCTCCTTTGAAGCACTGATGATATCAATATTTAACGGCATATAATCTGCCAATTCCTGATATAGCCCTTCCAGTGAATACTCGTTTGGAAAGGTTCCTATAAAGCTCTTTGTGTGCTTTGTCCCTCCAAAATTCAAGGGGATATCAAGCTCTGCCCAAGGCTTTAACATCACAATCTGTGCTTGCAGCTTAAAAATTTCTGCCTTTCCTTCTGCAATCCCTTTATTACAGGTAATGATCTGATTCGCAATTCGCAGCGTATCTTCGCGCCTGCTGTTAAAATTGTTGTAATCTTCTACCGTAACAATTTTTCTTCCTTCAAAGGAAGACAGTATGGATTTTTTCTCCAGAATATAGCCGCTTACTATTTCCGAAGCTTCCCTTGCCAAATTAATATTCTTCTCAAAGCTGGATCTTACCTGGGCTACATCCATTTTCTGAAACACTTGATCTTCTGCTATACTATCACTAATCTCAAGTACACCTTTACGCTGTAGTAATTCTAAGACCGACTTTCGATCTCTTTTTAATGCATAGATACTAATGCGCTGCATTTGCAGCATGGCCATGCTTCATGCACCTCCTCGCTGTTTACATGGTAATTCTTTTATTCCTTTTCCAGGGCTAATCTTCCTTTCTCAGCTTGCTTGGATGACACTGGCGAGAACCCTGCGAATTGCCTCCTCTTCCCTGCTAAGAGCTGCTTCTTTCATAACCAATACTTCTTTTTCTGATTTTTCTATTGCTTCAGCCAGCAGCTGCTTTCCTGCTTGTGTTGCCGCTGCTTTTTTTTGCTCTGCTTGTTTCAACGCTTGCTTGGTTCTAACTTCAATTAGTTCTTTTGCGTTGCGTTCCGCCTCAGAGATGATTTCTTCCTTACGTTTTAATGCCTCCTGCTCCTTTCTGACCGCTTCTAATTCAGCCTGTCGTACTGCTTGTACCGTTTCAATTGCCATTTATTCACCTCCATAGGATAAAGTTATATTAAGATTTATTACTATTACCATAATTTTATATGTAATTAATTATATACGATGGAATAGTAATATTCAACAAAATATATAAAGTAATTTAATAATCATTCACTTTTTATGGTAAAGTATTGAGATATTTTTAACAACCTCCATTTATTTTACCTTATATTTATTGTATAATTTTGTCCGTAGTGTTCTAATAATGCATAAAAATGACTAAATAAGTCAAGAAATAAACGGTTAAATCACAGTATTCTCATTCATTACATCCTGATGCTTTAACCGCTTTTATTAGCTATTCTAGTACGGATTCAAGCAAAAGCTATACTGGTAATCTCCCGAAGGAAACATTGGAGCGAAGGAATAGTTTGTGCTGTGTATGCAATTACAAAAACTATATTGTTCCGCAATTGCCTACTAAACATATAGAATAAAAAATTATAAAATTAAAATGGATGCTCAGAGAATGTTGGATAGGTTTTGTAAAGGAAGGGACTTTTAAAAATTAGAAGGGCATCCAAATTGAAAAAAGTTGAATTCAAAAAAGATTAAAAATAAAATTCAAAGAAAAATCATACAAATTTTAAAGAAAAATAGATGTGAAAATTTGAAATCCTAAATAATATAAAAATAAAGGTAAAACCGCTATAATCTGCTGAGCGTATAGAAATAAGAAAAGCGCAGCTTTTCCCTTGCTGCGCCTTCTTATTAATAAGAAACAACTGCTTTCCTTCTCACTAACGGACATTCGACCTTCAGGTCGCTCAATTCCGGATGTGAAATGCTCTGCATTTCACATCCGGAATTGGTAGTACAGCAACTTTCCTTATTAAGGTAATTATAATTATTTCATACGTTTCTTTACAACTCTCAATCGATTCATTGCACGGTTCAATGCCGCCATCGTCTGATAATATTCCATCGTACTAAGCTTCTGGCGCAGTTTTTCCTCTGCCTGAACTCTTGCTTCTTCCGCACGGTGCAAATCGATGTCTTCGGGACGTTCAATGGTATCTGCAAGAATAATTACCCTTCCTGGTGTAATCTCAACAATACCATCACTTACTGCGGCGTAATGCCATTCATCCTCTGACTTATATCTTAATTCACCTGCACGCAGGCAGGTAACCATCGGCTCATGATCTGCCATAATACCGAATTCACCATCAATGCCGGGGAACACGAGCATATCACACTCCCCTTGATAGAAGGGATGATCACTTGCTATAATTGCAATTTGAAATTTTGCAGCCATAGTTCCTCCTTTATCTGATTATACCAAGGTAATTGCGAAACTCAGAAACCGTGGCAATTTTTCATACAATTAATGTGGGTTCCTGAACGAAACTTGCGCGGAATCAGCATGGAGTGAAGGAATTCACAGTAATTATATGAAAAATTTCTCAACAGTATCGTTTCGCAATTGGCTACTGGTTATACCAATTGGAACGGGAAAGTAATCTTATTTCTCTTCGATTGCTTTCGCCTTTTCTTTTACATCATCAATGGTACCTACCATAAGGAAGGCTGACTCCGGATAATCATCCATATCACCGTTAATAATGGCTTTAAAACCTTTGATGGTTTCGCTTAACGGAACATACTTTCCTTCGATACCGGTAAAATTCTCAGCAACATTAAAGGGCTGAGATAAGAACTTCTGAATCTTTCTGGCACGATAAACAGCAAGCTTATCCTGTTCATCCAGCTCCTCCATACCAAGAATTGCTATAATATCCTGAAGTTCTTTATATTTTTGTAAGAGTTCCTGTGTCTTTCTGGCTACTTCATAATGCTCCTCACCTACAACATCAGGCTCTAATATTCTGGATGTAGACTCTAACGGATCAACTGCCGGATAAATACCCTGTTCAACAATCTTACGAGACAATACTGTAGTAGCATCCAAGTGGGCAAAGGTATTAGCAGGAGCAGGATCAGTTAAGTCATCCGCAGGAACATAAACAGCCTGAACGGAGGTAATAGAACCATTTTTAGTAGAGGTGATTCTTTCCTGAAGCTCACCTACCTCATTCGCAAGTGTAGGCTGATAACCTACTGCGGAAGGCATACGTCCTAAAAGAGCAGATACCTCGGAACCAGCCTGAACAAAACGGAAAATGTTATCAATGAATAATAGCACATCCTGATTCTCTTTATCTCTAAAATATTCCGCCATGGTAAGTCCGGTCTGGGCAACTCTCATACGGGAACCCGGAGGCTCGTTCATTTGTCCGAACACTAAGGCAGTCTTACTGATAACTCCTGATTCCTTCATTTCTCTCCAAAGATCATTACCCTCTCTGGAACGCTCACCAACACCGGTAAAAATAGAATATCCGCCGTGCTCTGTTGCAATATTACGGATCAGCTCCTGGATTAGTACGGTTTTACCTACACCAGCACCACCAAAGAGTCCTATTTTACCTCCCTTCGCATAAGGAGCTAATAGATCAATTACCTTAATACCTGTTTCTAATATTTCAACCACTGGGCTCTGATCCTCAAAGTTAGGAGGATTTCTGTGGATCTTCCACTGCTCATCTCCTACCACTGGCTCGCCGTCATCAATTGCTTCCCCGAGTACGTTAAACATTCTTCCAAGAGTTTGCTTGCCCACCGGTACCTGAATACAGGAACCCGTTGCAATAACCTCCATTCCCTTAACAAGACCTTCACTGGATGCAAGCATGATACAACGAACCACATTATTTCCAAGGTGACTTGCTACTTCCATAACAAGTCTTTTCCCTTCCCTCGTTACTTCCAGGGCATCTTTAATCATTGGTAGATTTCCGTTTTCAAATTCTACATCGACAACCGGTCCTAAAACCTGTACAATTTTACCATTATTCATATCTATCTCAAACTCTCTCCTTTCCTACTTTTTCAGACTCTTAGCTCCGCTAACAATTTCTGTTATTTCCTGTGTAATGGAGGCCTGACGAGCACGGTTATACTGAAGCTCAAGGCCTTTTAGCATATCCTTTGCACTCTTTGTTGCAGCTTCCATTGCCATCATTCTCGCATTCTGCTCGCTGGAAAAGGATTCTACCAACACACCGAAGAGCAAGCCCTTCAGATAATTTGGCACCAACTGCTCCATAACGATTTCCGGAGACGGATCAAACAACGCGTGGACATAACCGTTTTCTCTTTGCTCAAATTTCTTACGTTCCAGCGGCAGGAGCTTCTGACACTGTACCTCCATCCGCATTGGTGTGATCATCTTTGTGTAAATAACGTAGACATCGTCCAGCTGCTGCTTTACAAACAGGTCAATCAGCGTAAGTGATATGTTTTGAGCTCGCCCAAGGTTAGGGTTTTGAGCTGTGTATAGGAATTCACAGTCAACATCAACACCCTTTCTGATAAAGTGCTGCCTGCCAACCTGACCAACTACAAAAAGAGAGTTGTTCTTGCTTTTCTTCATCTCTTCTTCGGCTCTTCGAATTACATTATGATTATAAGATCCGGCCAGACCTTTATCTGCTGTAATAACTAAGTATCCCTTTTTTCTCTCTTCCTGCACAATACTTTCGCGACGATGGAAATAAACTGAGCTGATATGCGGAGCACGAACCAGAATATCATATATAGTATCCTGGAGTGCCTCAAAATAAGGCTCTGTAGCCTGAAGGCTTTTTCTTGCTTTCTTTAATTTGGATGAAGAGATTAGATACATGGCATTTGTAATCTTCATAATGTCCTGAATACTCTTTATTCTGGAACGAATTTCTCTTGTATTAGCCATATATACCTCCATACTGCCGACTGGCAGCTATTCTTATAACAAAAAGCATGAAATACATTCTGCTTTCTGCCGGTCGAAATCATATTTTCCACCAACTGTTATGATACTCAATTCTTATACTATTTTTTAAATTCAGTAGCCGCCTTGATTATTTCCTTAATCAGCTCATCGGTCAATACCTTAGTACGATCAATTTCTTCTATAATATTACTATATTTTGCTCTGAAGTAATCCATAAGGTCACTGCGGAAGGTCTTCATATCTTTAATCGGAACATCATTAAACAGTTTATTATTTGCAGTAATCAACAGAATTACCTGTTCATGTAATGGCAGTGGCTTTGATAATGGCTGTTTTAGTAACTCCATCAAATGCTTACCATGATCCAAAAGATCCTTTGTCGTTTTATCAAGATCAGACGCAAACTGCGTAAACACTTCCATTTCTCTATACTGAGCAAGGTCAATTCTCAGACTGCCAGCTGCTTTTTTCATAGCCTTTGTCTGAGCGGCACCACCTACACGGGATACACTAAGACCGACATTTACAGCTGGTCTGTTACCTGCAAAGAAGAGCTCACTTTCAAGGAAGATCTGTCCGTCAGTAATGGAAATTACGTTGGTCGGAATATAGGCTGATACGTCACCAGCCAGCGTTTCGATGATCGGCAGCGCGGTAATAGAACCGCCGCCATACTCGTCATCCATACGGCAGGAACGCTCCAGCAATCTGGAATGCAAATAGAATACGTCACCAGGATATGCTTCTCGACCTGGGGATCTCTCTAACAATAAGGACATCGTACGATAAGCCACCGCATGCTTTGACAAATCATCATATACAATCAATACGTCTTTACCCTGGTTCATAAAATATTCGGCAATTGCAGTACCGGAATATGGTGCAATATATTGTAACGGTGCCTGATCACTTGCAGAGGAGGATACAACCACAGAGTATTCCATTGCACCATGTTTTGTTAATGTATTCACAATTTTTGCTACTGTTGAAGCCTTTTGTCCAATCGCTACATAGATACAGATAACATCCTGACCCTTTTGGTTTAAGATAGTATCAATCGCAATCGAAGTTTTTCCCGTCTGACGGTCACCGATAATAAGCTCTCGCTGTCCTCTTCCGATGGGGAACATGGAGTCGATTGCCAAAATACCTGTCTGTAACGGTACAGTTACCGGCTTTCTGGTGCAAACACCCGCAGCTTCATTTTCGATGGGATAAAATTCGCTCGCCTCAATTGCACCTTTACCGTCGATCGGATTACCAAGTGCATTCAATACGCGGCCAATTACTTTCTCCGATACGGGCACACCGGCTCTCTTCTGTGTCCTGACTACCTTAGATCCTTCTTTCAGTCCGTAGTCTGAGCCTAATAAAACGCAACCAACGGTCTTCATATTTAAATTCTGTACGATACCGCGCACTCCTGTCTCAAATTCAACAAGTTCGCCGTACATCGCATTATCTAATCCGTATACATTAGCAATACCATCACCAATACTAATGACAGTTCCTGTTTCTTTTATTGTGGTTTTAATTTCATAATCCTGTATTTCACTTTTTAAAACCGAAATAATATCACTTTGATTCATGTTACTCAAACACTTCACCTCCCAATTAGAGTTTTTTGCATTTCTGATAGAGCACTTTTGATGCTTTTGTTATATTCCGTATCTCCAACATACAACACATAACCACCAATGAGCGAAGCGTCCTCTTCTAATTCAAGAAATACATCTGATTTATTATATTTTTCGCAAAGCATGCTCTTAATCTGAGCTAATTTATCATCCTCTGGTTTTTCAGCATAACTTAGCTTTGCTTTTAGCACATTATTCTGTTCTAATACGATTTCCTCATATGCTTCCATAATATCAGCAAATATTTGGATCGTTTTATTTTCACACAATAATTTAATAAATTTCGCAATCTCATGTTCAAAAATTTCGTCGATCACAGATTCCTTCTCTTTCTTATTAATTGCCGGGTTTTCTAAAACCTCCATTAACTCTTTGCAATTAAACAAAAGCTTCTTTGCTGCATCCACACTCGATTTCTCCACCTGCAAGGAATCTAAAATCTTAGCATAATTTATCGCACGTTGACTTATCATTTCGCAGCACCTACTTCTTTTAGGAAGTCATCAAGGAGCTGTCTGTTGCTGTTGTCATCCACATTTTTACCAATGACTTTTGCAGCTGCAAGCATCGCTATGCCTGCAATTTCAGCCTGAGCGCTTTCCATGGATTTCTTTCTTTCCAGTTCAATTACTCGATTTGCTTCTTCCAGTACCTTAACGGATTCTTGTCTTGCTTCCTGAAGAATCTTATTATATTCAACCTCAGCTCGTTCCCGAGCTTCTTTTATTATACTTCCAGCTTGATTACCCGCCTGCTTTAGCTCAGTCTCATAATCCGATTTTAATTTGTAAGCCTCTGCCTTCTTATTGTCAGCATCCTTTAAGGAATCTAAAATTACCTCTTTTCTGCTTTCCATAATATTGTTTACAGGCTTAAAAAGAAATACGCGGAAGAAAACAAACAAAACTATAATATTAATCATATTAAATATTACGTTTGCCGCACTTATAGAAATCATACCATTCCCTCCTAAGACCTGACTTTATAAAACAAAGATAATTAAAAAGGCTATTACTAAGCCGTAAATAGCAGTTGCTTCTGCTAGTGCACAGCCTAAGATTAAGGTTTTGTTAATTTCACCCTTTGCTTCCGGTTGTCTTGCAATTGCCTCTGTCGCCTTAGAAGTTGCTATACCTATACCAATACCTGCTCCCAAACCTGTTAATACCGCAATACCTGCGCCAATTCCTATCAATGCTGACATATTTTCATCTCCTTTAACTCTTAATTCACAATAATTATATTGTTTCGCAATTATCTATTTATTTCACAACAAATATAATTAAGAAAGCGATTACCAATCCATAAATAGCTGTAGCTTCTGCTAATGCACAACCTAAGATCAAGGTTTTGTTAATTTCGCCTTTTGCTTCCGGCTGTCTTGCAATTGCCTCTGTTGCCTTTGAAGTTGCTATACCAATACCGATACCTGCTCCTAAACCTGTTAATACCGCAATACCTGCGCCAATTCCTATTAATGCTGACATATTTTCTACTCCAATCTTTCATATAATCTTTTTTAATCTTTTTAATTTTTCTACTGTTTTATAACTTTCATAATTTGTATCCTATGCTTCAAGCTTTTCCTGCATAAATAAGGATGTTAAAAAGCAAAATACATACGCCTGCAGCAATCCGTCAAAGATATCAAAATAGAAACTAAACGGAATCGGAATGATCACTGGAATAGCCAGTTTGATCAATTCCATAATTACAAAACCACCGAACATGTTACCAAAAAGTCGCATACACAATGATAATGGTCGAATGAACAGCTCTAAAATATTAAAGGGCGTCATCGCCGGCATCGGATGTGTATAGCTTTTGAAATACCCTTTGATTCCGTGCTGATGGAGACCCGAGTACTCAATAAGTACAATACTCATAATGGCAAGACCTGCGGTTACATTCAAATCTTTAGTCGGAGGCGTTATCCCGAAGAGTCCGATGACGTTAGAAACTGCCAAATAAATTAATACGGTTCCGAGATACGGAATGTATCGTTTTCCATGCTCTCCTAAAATATCAGTAAAAAAGTTATTGATAAAATCTACTAAGTATTCAATAACGACCTGCGATTTTTTCGGAACCAATTGTAAGTCCCGTACAAATATTAATGTTAATATCATTAAAACGGCCATTATGCCCCAGGTAACCACAATCGATTCGGATACCGGTATTTTACTTCCGAATAAATGAATTGTAAAAATGGTTTTGCTCTGCAGTTCCTCTATCAGCCTTTCTGCTAAGTCCTGCATATTTTTCACCTCCTTTTCTCATATTCCCAAATCCTTTCCAAAAACTTTAATAAAAGCACACAAAGAAGCACCAACAAAATCTACCCACGTTGGCGATCATATAAACAAATAAATCTGTAAAAATAATTATGATTGGAAAACCAATTGACTTTTTTCGCCATCCACAAGCTGTAAATAACGTATGACAAAAAATCGAAACTTAACTTGAGAAACTAATATAATCCAGCCTCGTATATACAAGAAAAACTGATAAAAGGACAGAATTACAATTAGCTTTGAGAATAGTGTAGACAAATTTCTAATAATTAATAATAATATTGAAAATGTTGACTCATCTAAATTATCCATACTTAGAGTATCTTGGCTTTTTAAGCCAGGATCAATGACTGCTTCATTTTCTTTATTAATGGAAAAGCTGTAACTTTTGGTCTCTTCCATTCTTTTATTTCTTACATTTTTATAGGCCTGGAGTGTAATATTCTGCGCGGATATACAGGAAGATACTACTAAAATGAATATGATAAATATAAAAACAATACTTAATAATGTCTTCGTTTTTCTATTTCCATAAAACATAATATTATCCCCCTTCCCTGGCTTATTATTCACTTTTTGTTCACAAGCAATAATGTAATTAATATATACCTCAATCCATTATTTGTCTATGATAGTTTTTCACAAAGAAAACTTAAAATACAGCATATTTATTTATAATTTTGCACCAACTTGTACAAAAAACGCTCTGTTGCATGATATCAATTGTAATATTATTCCATTTTCTTGTTTTTATATTCGACAACCTTTTTACATCTAATATGCATGTTTTCCAACAATATTCGACAGAACGAGGCAATTATATCAGCTTGGTCAAAAAATATCAACCATTATTTATAGTGCTTTAGTACATTTTTACATTATTGCAAAATAACTATTGCATTTATTTGTAGAAGATGTATCATTATTCTATATACAATGTCGATTTACCAGAAGCAAAAATCCTCCTTTAATCCGAGGATGTCTCAGCTTCGCAAAGAAGGAGGCCAAAGCCTCCTATTTAAAGGAGGGAGGCCAAAGCCTCCCAAAAAAGAGGGAGGCTTATTTATGGAAAAGGTAATTGGACTTTTATTCGATATAGAAAAGAAGGCAAATCAGATTATTGATCGTGCAAATGACGAGAAAACCGAACTCTTCGAGGAAAACGAAAAAGCGATTGAAAAAATGGAAGCAGAAATAACCGAGGAAAACAATGCTAAGATCAACCTGTTGCTTGCTCAGGCTGAGCAGGAAATTGAAGCAGAAAAGCATCATCTATCCGAATGCAGCCAAAAGCAGCTGATGGACTTAGAAGCTTCCTATGAAAAGAATCACAATGCCCTGGTAGAAAAAGTTTTTCGAACTATCGTACAGCATGGAGCAAGATAAATCTACCTTTTGAAATACAATAGGTAAATTCATAGAAGGTCATTGAGACAGATGGAGGTTATTATGGATACTTCTATATCTTATAGTGGCATTAATACAAAAGTAAAGGCTATGAAGACAAAGCTGATTAGTAAAGAGGATTTTATTAAAATATTAAATCTGGAATCCGTTGCAGATTTAATTTCCTATTTAAAAAAGCATCCGGGCTATCACGAATTATTTCAAAAATATGACGAACGGGAAGTTCACCGGGGTGAGGCAGAAAGGGTCTTTATCAATGGTCTTTATCTGGACTATACAAGAATATACCGTTTTGCAAACGATTCCCAAAGAAAAGATCTTGAGCTTATCTTCTTCCGCTATGAGGTAAATGTATTAAAAGCCTGTATTCGTTTACTGCATACGAATGAAAGTGCCTTTGATCTTTCCCTGTTTCATCCCTTTTTTACAAAGCACTCGCAGATTGATATTAATAAGCTCTCCTCCGCAAGATCCATGGAGGAATATATCAATACATTAAAGGGTACACAGTATCATAGCCTACTAACAAAGCTAAGCAGTAAAGGAAATCTATCTTCCTTCGATTATGAAATGGCACTTGATATCTATTATTTCACAAAATCCTGGCGGATTAAGGATAAAATACTCACGGGAAATAATTGCAAAGCCTTTACCAATCGTCTCGGCACAGAGATTGACCTGCTGAACATCATGTGGATCTATCGGTCAAAAAAAATGTATGATATGAACTCTGCGGATATTTTTACTTATTTAATACCCATCAATTATAAACTTACGATTGCCCAGCTCTCAAAGCTGGTATCGGCAGTTACGATGGATGAATATATGAACCTATTGAATACGACCAAATACAGGGGGTTTGTAAAATTCCTACGGGACGGTACCATGGAACAGGAATATGACCGGATTATTAACCGGATTTTCCTGTATAACATGACCAGATACCCCGCCTCCATGACTGTGGTTAACTACTACCTTTTTCGTAAGGATAAAGAAATCAACCTATTAACCTCTGCCCTGGAATGTATCAGATACGGACTAGATCTTAAAAAGAAGCAAGAATATCTTCATCAATTATAACACTGGGGGATAGATCATGATTGAAAAGATGAGATTTATTAGTATCACCGGACCAAAAAATGACTTTGACCGGGTTGTGAATACCTATCTGACAAAGTATGATATTCATCTCGAGAATGCTTTAACAGAGCTTAGTACCTCCTACAACCTGCGTCCCTTTGTTGAAGTAAATCCTTACCGGGAATTAATCAGCAAATCGGAGGATTTAGTCAAGAAGCTGGAACCTTTTAAAACACCGGCGGATCAGCTTATGAATCCAGAGGCTGCGGCAGATGTAATCAATTCTGCCTATGCGATGCTATCGGATATCAACCTTAAGAAAAACGAGTTAAAAAACCAGCGTCAGCAATTCAATGAATTACTTGCGCAGATTGAACATTTCCGCCATTTAGATTATAATATTCATCAAATTATTAATCTAAAATTTATCAAATACCGATTTGGTAAGGTTCCGCATGAATTCTATACCCGTTTTTCGAAATTCGTATACGATAACCTAAATACGGTTTTCTATGAATGTGAACGGGATCGGGATTATGTCTGGGGCATCTATTTTGTCCCTGCAAATGAAGCAATCAAAATCGATGCCATTTATGCCTCTCTGCATTTTGAGCGGGTGAAACTACCGGATGCCTATGATGGAACACCGGAGGAATCCTTCTATTCCATCAAGGAAAAAATCACCGAAATCAACAATGAACTGAATGACCTCTACAAAGATATTCAGGAGCGCTTGAATCATATTTCGGATCAATTGGAATTAGCTCACGAGACGGTATGTACCCTTTCCAAGAATTTTGAAGTCAGAAAAATGGCAGCCTGCACCAAGGATAAAGGTAAGAACGAAGTATTTTATATTATCTGTGGCTGGATCTCCGAAGCGGACTCAGAAAAATTATTAAAGGAAGCGGAGGCAGACAGTCTGGTTTACTGTGTGATTGACAGCGGTCAAACAGATGAGGACATAAAACCTCCAACTAAATTGAAAAATCTTAAAATTTTCAAGCCCTTTGAGATGTTTATTAAAATGTATGG
>JAEWMZ010000287.1 GCA_023392995.1 Bacillota bacterium | reverse complement strand
ACTCATCTGAGGGGTTTTCTTTCATTAAGATGAATTAATTGTAAAAGAAAAGCTGCGCCAAAGCAATATGGCACAGCAAAAACTGAGAAGGGCTATCACGCAGCATGCGTGATTTGGTTCAAGAATTATAAAATAAACTTCTCTTTACGATAACTGCATAAAATTACGATATATGGGGGTAAAATTATCAATTGTATCTTTTATCCGAGAATCAATATATCCTTTGGGCAGTCCTTTGATGCGCAAACTTAATCATTGTATACTTGAACCCCTTCCTCTTCTTTTCCTTGAATGGGTATGTTCAAAAATATTCTTGTATACGCTGATTCCTTTGATTCAATAGAAATAATGTCCTTTATCTCCTTAATATCATAGGAAAGCGATATTCTCATCACTACTGATCTTACACCAAAGCCAGACTCTGTCTCTAACAGCTCACCCCGCATAATTTTATCAATGGTATCAGCCTTCATTCCACTACCATTATCTTCTACGCATAGCTGCGCAGTATCTCCCTTTCGGGTTGCACAAATGCGGATGTGAATGGGTTCTCCCATCTGTTTAATTCCGTATTTAATACTATTTTCTACTAAGGTTTGAATTGTCATCTTAGGTATCATCACATCCATCAAACCTTCATCAATTTCATAGGTTACTTTTAAAATATTCGGATTTCGTATCAGCGCTATTTTTATATATTCCTTTGTTATCTCCATCTCGTTTTCCAAGGAGATAATATCTCTGCCTTGGCTTAAGCAGGCTCTGTAATATTTCGCCATCGAGCTGATCAGCTGGTTCGCTGACTCCTTCTCTTCCACACTGATCAGGATACTTACGGCATTGAGGGTATTATATAAGAAATGGGGCTTTACCTGGTGGTTAATTACAGATAGTTCCAGTCTTTTTTGCAATTTCTCACGCTGCTCAACATCCTGTACAAGATTACGTATTTCCTCCATCATCTCGTTGAGTGCCTTCGATATATCATCTGCTTCGGAATAATATTTTTCTTTAGGGAATAGTATATTCAGATTACCTTGTCCCCCTATATCCCGGGCACTTTTCGCAATTTGTTCCAAGGGTCCAATGACATGCTTCTTCATAATAACTGAAGCGATAATGATAAACTCTATGGTCATAATTAATATGAAAATCAAAGAAAATTCAACATTAGGCTGAAGGGGGGAGGTATTCATCATTCCATAGATTTCTCCCTGAATACTGCTTATCTTTTGGGATGCATAGGGATGGGTATTCAATATCTGCCACCAGCTGTTATCAGCCTTAGCCCTGTAAACAAGCTGATTGCTAAACTTCTCGATATCTGCGCCGAGGGGTAATGCTATACAGTTTCCAGAGCTGCTTTTCACTAAAACCTCATAATTAACTTCCTTAAGATAGAAGGAAAGACTTTTTTGAACTTCCTTCATGTCCAGGAATACAATCAGATATCCTAAATGCTCCAAGCTTTTTTTGGAACGGATGCTTCCCACCAGATAAAAAGTATTTTCCTCCTGTTCATTCAGACTGTCTTTTCCGATTTCCCAGGTAAAACTGTAATTATCACGGTCGCTGGCGTTTAGTCCCAGTTTCCTCACAAATTTACTTGGATCTTCATCATAAACAGGTCGTTTATATTCCGACACCGTCTCATTTCCTCTTAGGATATGAATGGATTGAATCTCATTTCGTTCCGCCATTTTATGCATCAGATAGGTACTAATCTGATTGCTGGCGCCCTCTCCTTTTTTCTCCAAGATATCCTGGAGCTCTTCATCAATAATAAGATTGTAGCTAAATCTCTTCATATCTCCCAGCTGCATATTCACAAAATACGTAAAGGTATTAAGAATGCGGCTGTTATTCATATTCTGCCTATAAACCATCTCTTTTCCGGTCACAATCAAGAAGAAAATGATGGCACATAAAAAAGATATTACCATCGCCTTCGTATAGCTGCCCAAAAGGACACTTGTAATAGTTCGGTCTGAATCTCTTTTTCTATTCATCTTGTATCTCATACTTTTCACACTCGGTTTTTTTATATTCATTGGGGGTTATACCGCTATATTTTTTAAATAATTTTGTAAAGTAGGTGGTATCCGTGTAACCCAGATAATTACATACTTCATAGATCCTCATGTTCTTCTCTTTTAGCAAATACTTTGCCCTTTGCATTTTGGTCTTTGTAACAAAATTCAAAAAGTTATCGCCGGTTTCCTGCTTAAATAGGCTGCAAAAATAATTCTTGCTAATCCCCAGGGTGTTGCTGATGGAGGTCAAGCCTATTTTTTCATCCACATGCTCCACGACATAACGGCAGGCCTGCCTTACAACATTGTCTTTATACAGCAGCATATACTTTTCCAGAATAGAAAAAATTCGCTTTACCTCTTTCTCGAACTGAGCCAGCACCTCTTCCTTAGTAATATACTTCTGCTGATTGATCGTCAAGTACTCGTCCAAAGTCTCAAGCTGGTTCAGACTGCTGTATTTCTTATTTAATTCCAATACGATCTCTTCCAATATATAATAACAGCGAAGGCTGGTACCACTAATATCTTCGCCGTCATAGTTTAATTCCTCTTCGATAATACGATCCAGCACTTCAAAAGCTGCTTTATCATTAATTAATACAAGGTCAATTAATTTTTTATCCTTTTCTCTGGTAAAGCTTCGGTCAATTGGAGGCTTTAGTCCTTTTTTAATCTGTTTCAGCAAATCGATGATTTGTTCCTCCGAAATTGGCTTTAGTATATATCCCGAGACACCATGTTCAATTGCCGATTTCGCATATTCAAACTCAGCATAGGCTGTGAGTATTACAATGGACTGCCGGCACTTTGATTCTCTGACTCGTCTTATATATTCCATACCATTTAAAATAGGCATCTCGATATCCGTTATAATCAAGTCGATATCATATTCCTTCAGCTGCTCCAAAGCCTCTTGTCCGTTCTGTGCTTCACAAACTACCTGATACCCTAATTCTTCCCAGGGTATTAATTTCTTTAATCCCATTCTTACTATGGGTTCATCATCTACAATCTGAACAAAAAACATAGAACACCTCCTTGTATCTACTTTATTTTTAGGAAATTGCAAATCTCAGAAACTTAAGCTATTGTATACACAACATATACTGTTTCGAAGCGGAAGCTAAGCCCGATGGAAGCGTTGGAGCGTAGAAATAGTGTGTGTTATGTATACAATTACAACAACTATATTGTTTCACAATCACCTAACTTTATTTTATTTCTTTTTATAATACAAGCCATAAAAGAAAGCAATACAATAGAATTGTATCCGTTCTCTTTTATGGCATCTTTAATCTAATTTATATAATGCAATTCCTCTTTTGAACATCCACAGCATTCCATAAGGCTCTCTCAATAACACGATCTTTGCAGGCGTTCATCGGAAGCAACAAAAGTCATCTGTACCGCTTGTAAGATAATTATGAAATACTCTCATATAAAAATGATACCTCATTTTATCACATAAAATAACTGTATATTATTCCGATTAAGTATGATAATATTCCGATTCCTTTTACTCATCTCAAGTATCGGTGCTTTTCTCAGGTGTTTCAGGTGACAGGCACTTGTCTCCTCAGGTTTCTCAGGTGACAGGTACTTGTAATAACAGGTACTCGTCATAGTTTTCCATTCTCCCCCAAACATCATTTCTCTGGAAAATAATTATTCTTCTAATAATGATATCTCTTCTCCCTGATTCTTTCTTAGTCTAATATTTTCTTTTCCCCAGGTACACATTACATCAATAATTGTGTTAGCGGTTTTGCCATACTCAGTCAGAAAGTACTCCACTTTGGGAGGCATTTGGTTATAATTAATTCTTCCCACAATTCCATCTCGCTCCATTTCACGAAGCTGTTGAATGAGAACTTTTTGGGATATTCCAGGTATCCGATGTTCTAGTTCACTGGTTCTTTTTGGCCCAGACATAAGCAGACACACAATAAAAGCTTTCCACTTACCTCCAAGAACCTCAAGGGTTGCTTCAATTCCTAAATTATATTGCTTCAAAATATCACCTCCGTCTTTTATTATAGTATATCGGATTATATCATGGGAATACGAACTTTCAAGTAAGTATTTTACTTACTTTATTGTGTGTATTTACATTCGCTCCGTTTTGCTAAATAATAATGATCAAACAAATATCATAACTATGTAAATCGAACTACACCGTTATTTTAATCATTTTAACACCACTGCAAATAGAAAGGATATGTGATTTCAATGAAGACTCTTATAATTTTAGCGCACCCTGATATGGATAAGTCAAAGGTAAATAAAAGCTGGAAGCAAGAATTAGAAAAATACCCAACTGAGATTATGATCCATGAGCTTTATAAAGAATATCCAGATTGGAAGATTGATATTGAAAAAGAACAACGATTATTAGAAAATCATAATTATATTATTTTCCAGTTTCCATTATATTGGTACAGCTATCCCCCACTGCTAAAAAAATGGCTGGATGATGTTTTTACTTATGGCTGGGCATATGGTTCGAAAGGAAATAAGTTAAAGGGAAAGAAATTTGGTTTAGCGATTTCAATTGGAGATAAGGAAGAAAATTATTCTCACAATGGTTCTGTAGGCTTTACTATTGACGAAATTATATCTCCATTTAAAGCTTCTGCTGCTCACGTTGGTGCTAGTGTACTTCCATGCTTTTCTGTATTTGGCGCCTCTTTTCAGATTACTAATGAAGAAATCACACAAAGTGCAAAAAGTTATATAGAGTATATCTTAAGCTATCAATCGTATTAACAATCATAGGTAATTGCGAAACTCATTAAATGAAGATATTGTATACGCAGCTGACACTGTTTCGAAGCGGAAGCTAAACCCGAAGGAAGCTCCCCCGCGAAGGAATAGTATCTGCTGTATACAATTCAAAATCTAAATTGTTTCACAACTGCCTAAGAAATACTCAGACTATTTCGTTTTATCTTTGCTTTATACAAAGCACGATCGGAACGGACTAAAAGCTCAGTAGAATCCATTCGCTCAGTTAATGTTGCCAGCCCAAAGCTTGCTGTTAGTTTCAGTTTGGATTCTTCCTCCATCGGGATCTCCCTCAGCTTCAATTGTATTTGCTTGCAGATATCAACTGCCTCTTCCATTTCAACATTGTGAAATAACAAGCAAAACTCATCCCCTCCAAAACGATAGGAAACTGCTTTCTCAGAATATTCAACAAGGATACGAGCAAATTCCTTCAGGCAGTGATCCCCAAAGGGATGCCCCCAGGTATCATTCATTCTTTTGAAGTTATCAATGTCTGCAATCGCTAATATATAATTGGTGTCCTCACTTTCTTCCATAACCTTCATAATCTGCATGAAGGCTTTGCGATTCATGATTCCAGTTAATGCATCAACTTGTAGGCTTTGCTGCAGCTGCTGCCGTTCCATTTGAAGCTGGATACTGGCCATATTCTTCTTTTGCTCATAGCGGATTAATATCATACAAACTACCGAAAAGGCCAGCAGAATAAAGATCGAGATTAAAAAATCTCCCAGGCGGAGTGTACTTTCAAAAATACTGATTTTATCAACATCCCACTGAATAAACAGTTCAGAAATAACCAGCGAGGATAAACTTGCCGCTGCTGTGATGCAGGTTATCCGATAGCTGGCATAGATAGCCGTCAAAACAATGGCTACCGTAAATATATAATAAGTTGCCGTAAAGGCATTATGAACTGAAAATAAAACAAAGCATATTGCTACAAAGGTAAGAGAATTGATATATATCTTATGCTTCAAGCGAATCCACCCTGATTTCATGGCCGCTGTATTAATTCCAACAAGTATCAGGTTGATACCGCTGGGAATTATGATAAATTTCAAGATAAATCTCTGCACTGTTGTAGTCAGCATATCTGAATTCATCATAATCACACCAATAAAGCATTCAACAAGGAATGCGAATAGCACCATTCCTAAGGAAATTCTGTAATGTAGACTTAGCCAGTCACTGTCTATCCTTTGATATTCTTTTTCAATTTGATTGATCTGCTGATCCGTGCTGCTATCATATTGTTCTAACGAATTCGTATTCATTATTAAAAATGCTCCTTTAAGGTGTCAAAGAAAATCAACCTTTATTTACCTTTTAAATAACGTCGTTCATGTATTTTAGTGCAATAATGTTTTTCTTATTTCGGCTCTTTATTCTGTTTCCCTTTCAAATACCGCACAAAGGCATCTACTACGGTTTCGTCAAATTGATTTCCCTTATTCCTCAGAAGCTCTTCCATTGCCTCTTCCTTGCTTAGTGCATTTTCGCGATAAGGTCTGCTGCTGGTCATTGCATCATATGCATCTGCTACGCACACGATTCTTGCCATATAATAAATCTCTTCGCCCGAAAGCCCTTTCGGATAGCCTTTACCATCGATTCTTTCATGATGCTCGTTAATAATTCTCCTGCAGTTGTTTAAAAAGTTTAAATCCTTTAAAATATAATTCCCCTTCTCCGGATGCTTTTTAATTTCCTCATACTCTTCTGGTGTAAGCTTTCCATCTTTGTTCAGTATAGATTCTGATATACCGATTTTCCCGATATCATGCAGGATACTTCCAAATCTTAGATCCTCCAGCTCCTGCTGGGTTAACCCGAGCTCAGTCGCAATGGTCATAGAATATGCCATTACTCTCTCACAATGCCCGCCGGTATAGGAATCCTTCTCATCGATTGCATTTGCCAGTGCCCTGACTGTTTCGAAATAGCTGCTCAGATTTTGTTTCAGAATCCTTTCGAGCTCTTCATTCAAGGCTGTGGTCTCCTCATATAGAGCTGTAATTTCTTCCTTTTGATCGTATATTTCCAGATTCTTCGTCTGGAGATTCATTTCAAATAAATATCTTTCTTCCAGAAGTCTACGTATCTCAATGAGCATCGCATTGAACTGGTTTCCCAAGATATGAAATTCATCATTGTTCTCCAATTTAAATTCATACTCCAGATCACCCTCGGCAACCCGTCTTACTCCCTGCGTAATTACTTCTATCGGCTTCGTAACCCGTTTCGCCATATATGAACCGATCCAGGCAGCAATTACAGCCGCAAAGATCACTGCGATAATGATCATACGCAAGTTACGATTTAAGCTATCCTTGACCCCCTGGTCATTGAAAATGATCTCAACCACATTTCGCTCATTTGCACCACGTGCTCCCACGATCTCATAGGGTATATAGTCATAATAGGCTTCTTTGTTATTATATAGCCCTATGACATTTAAGGATTTCATTGAATTGAGCGCCTGCTCGAAATAAGTACGGTTACGATCTGAAATCTGAATATTTTTTCCGTTCTCGTCCTTCTTGTATGCGACTCCTTCATAATCATAGAGTATAATACTATCGACAAAACTATTTTCCTCAATTATCTTATTTTCAAAATTATCAAGCTCCACATTCACCTGATAGTCCTTATTTTCTATTTCTGTTCCTGTCTCAAATATATATTTACCGTCGGAAGACGGGAGATAACAATATTTTGTCAGATTCCCCTCTTTAATCGATAAACTTACCCGGCTGGTGGAAAATACTCCTGCTGACCGAATCTCTTCAAGATAAGCCGTAAAATCTGTCCAGGCGGAAAAGTCCAACCCCAGATCGGTAACATCCGTAGTAGCTACCACCACATTACTACGGTTTATTACATATAGCTTAAAATTACTTTTCTTCTTCACATAGGAGAATAGATTCATATCAATCTTCTTCGTGGCCTCATAATATGCGTTCACCTGACCAAGAATCTCCTTCGCTTCCTCCTCGATCGGTTTCTCATATAGTACATTTACATAATCTGCAGTGCTTAGCATGTTTAATACCCGGTCATGAATTAACTTTCTGTTCTGGTCAAAATTATTCTCCAAATTTACTCGCAAATTCATATATTGAAAAAATCCCAGACAACTAGCGGTAAGGCAAACAATCACAAACAGCATTACCCATATTTTATAGCGGAATGGAACAAACTTTCTTTCTCCCGTCATGTTATCTCCTTTTATCGTGTTCCTTAGTTTATACCAAGGAACGCTTCGATCAAACAATATGCTAACATTTCACAGATTTTCTTATGGCATACCACACTACTAAGACAGGCAGATTAATAGACTTTATTCTGCTTATTCTCTTATATTTCCACCTATTTTGACATTTTTTACATATTTGTCATATTATAGCATAAACATAGAAGTTCTATCAATAGAATACATCCATTAATTTCGTATTCTTATGCTATAATTTTAAAAAACTGCCGTACTAATTTCTAGTACGACAGTCCTATTTGTATCTTCCATGATGAGACGCTATTTTGTAAGGATTATTTCATACTCAAATCATACTTCCATACCTTTTGAGCCACTCCTGGATTCTTGATACTATCTCGTGATATCTCTGACCAACCAACAATCCGGTATGAGTTGTTCCCCAATAACCTGAGTAATCTCCCTTGAGGTGTTCTGCTTCTGCTTTTCCGCGCTTGTCATCCTCCAAATTATTAATCGCCTTAATAACGAGTGACGGACAGGATATTAAACTGCTATCAATGGATACTCCCTGAATGCCCTTTATCCAACAGCTGCATTCCATCAATGCTTTTGATGATTCCATTGATAAGTATTTTTTCTGAAAAGCAATATCCTCCCCTGTTTCATCCACACTGGAATACTCCTCACGAGCTGGAGCCGGCTGTACAATTTCCAGCTTACCTTCCATTAAAATATCATAGGGAACAAGTTCATTCACTTCCCTGCTGATGGCGGAATCAATCAGTATCAACCCCATTGGATCCATAGTTTCGGCTATCTTCTGACTTAAAATACCGCCCAGACTAAAGCCAACAATAATTGGAGTCTCGCCACACTCTGAAATTACTTCCCTTATATCCTCCAGATAATTCTCAAAACTCACGTTCGTAAAATCAACAGATCTACTTTTGTAATGCCCTCTCAGATTCATTGCATAACATTTCCACCCCTCATTAACAAAATGAGGAATGTATTTACTCCACATCCAGCTTCCCGTATAAGCACCATGGACAAATAGTAAAGGCGGTCTTTTTACAGATAGCTTCGATAAAGCCCTTCCTTCATAAATCTCCAAGAATAAATCCATCTCCCCAAGATAAATCTCTTTATGCTCTGGCAGTATTTTCGTGTAATCGTTCACTTTTCATTCCTCCTTATTTTTTGTGATAAACATTTAGCGCAATTAGTTTTATATCAAACTAATTATTCAAAAAATAGAATCTAGAAATTCTTTTCAATCTTACTTAGAAGTCTGAATAATACTTCTTTCTCTTCCTCAGAAAAATCTTTATAAAATACATCAAGTACCTTTTTCGATATCGCATCGAAGGATGGTTCCAGCCTTTTTCCCATAGCTGTTAACGCCACATAAATCACTCTGGCATCCTCCGTATCTCTTTCCTTAGATACGTATCCATACTGAACCAATTTATTAACTAAAGCTGTAACGGTTGACTTATCCTTGTCAATCTTACCCGCTATCTCAGCCATAGTCAGCTTTTCTTTTTGAAAAAGAGCATAAAGAATATCCCCATGGGAAACTACAATACCTTCAATTCCCTGACTGGAAAGCTCAGATATAATAAATCCATCGATCTTGTGTTTTATTTTTGAAATGATTGAAATTGCGTCTCTTGTTTTCATAGGTTCATTATAGTTTGATATCAAACCAATGTCAATCACTATTTTTTAATACCACTTCTTAATCAAATTAATCCGCTTCTTCCTATTCTTTCCAACCATAAAAAATTTCTGTGGAATCAAGAAAACCATCATAATTCCAAAGGCAATGCAGATAGCAATGCTGATTGTTTCAATCCCCTTTGCTGCTGCCTGATTGACTTCATTATTAAAGATCAAGCTGGTCGTATAATAAATTCCGGCACCGGGAACCAACGGAAAGATTCCTGCAATTAAAAATATAGTCACCGGTACTCTGCGGTTCACTGCAAAGAGCCTGGATGTAATCGTTATAATAATCGCAGCCACAAAGTTTGCAAAGGAGATAGAATCCGTCATGGAATAGGTTATTAAATAAAAGAGCCAGCCAATCGCTCCGGTAATTCCACAATATACATATTCCCGTGCAGGAACATTGAACAGCACCGAAAAAGACACCGTAGCCAAAGCTGCCATCAAAACCTGAATTATCATAATATCCCTCCCAACAAGCTCCACGCCTTAAATATTACCCCTACACCAACCGCTATGCTTGTGCCTACCAGCAGCGCATCTACCAGATGTATGGTTCCTGCCAAATAATCTTCATTAAAAAAATCTCGAATCGAGGTAGTCATTGCCACTCCCGGCACCAATGTAATGATCGCACCAATCATAATATGATCCAGTTCATCTCCAATTCCAAGCTTATACAAGAGGATTGATATGATTGTTACCTCTGCACTTCCAAACACATTCATAAGTACCTTAGGTGTTTTTGTTTTCTCTAAAAAAAGAACAAAAATATAGAGAAAAATTCCCGAGATAAAAGCCGCAAAGCTGTCAAATGCACTGCCTCCCAGGAGATAGCAAAAGCTGGCACTTCCAAAACCTGCGAAAAGAACGCGAAGAAAGTTTGAGGAATAGGGCATAACCGCTATTCGATCAAGTTCTTCCAAAGCAGCATCAACCTCATATTTACCTGCTACAATGTCCCGGGATAAATTATTCACTGCTGCTATTCTGCCCAAATGAACCGGTGCAATAGGTATGTGCTTGCTTTTTGATGTCAGAGTATTTCCATCCACATTCATCGTTATAAAGATACCATTGGAAATCGTAAATATATCGATTTCCTTTACCTGATAATACTTTGCTATGATTGACATAGTTTCCTGAACGCGGAAGATCTCCGCACCGTTTTTCAAGAGAACCTCTCCAGTAGTTATCACCAGTTTGAATATTTTATCACTTTCCTTCATCCCTGTTCGCACCTTTACAATACTATGATAATTTATTATAACAATACTTATGAAAAACATGCTACATTCATAAGAACTCTATGAGAATTATGATTCACCGGATTCATTATACTTCGAAATAGGAAAGAGAACAAGAGTCTTATCTGAAACCAATTTCAGATATTTTCAGCAAGTAATATTTATAAATATAATTGTATTTATTGGCATTTTCAGGTAAAATAGTAAGGTACTTCATTTCGCCCAAGCAATTAGCGAAAAGTAGCTGAAAGAGGAGGTGTAATCATTAGAATGAAGCAATGTGCTTATTGCGGCACGAACTATTTTGAATTTGTTCAGCAATGTGAAAATTGTGGTTCTATGGAATTTGTTAATATAAGCAATGAAGTCGAGCCTGAAGAAAAAATTGAGGATGACAGTCCTTTATTAGACAAAAGGCTACCTGTTCATTTAATTATATTCATGTTGTTTTTTGCCGGCGTCATAGTTGTTGGCCTATTAGTTGCTACAGCTTTTGATGTAATTCAATTTAATTCTCAATATACGAATACTTCTTCACCGAATGCAATAAATATAGCAGTTACCTCTACACCAGCGCCCACCTTGCCACCCACATACACTCCTATTAAAGCACACTCTTTAGTACCTGAAGAAGATGTTCCGGCTGATCTTGAACTTGTAAGTCCTCCTGTAAAAGAGCCATCTTCTCTTTCTAGCCAGATTAAGTATTATCTCATAGGAGATTCCAGTCAAACCTGCGGGCAGCGTATTATGCTACGATATATTATAGAAACTACTGGTCTGAATACAAAACCCTCCGATGGCAATACCTTTGTAATATGTGAATTCCAAATTAGAAATAACACGGGAGAAGATCTTTTTATAGATTCCGATACATGCATCATCGCTTATTGTGATGGCGATCTTGTCTTAGAAAGCGAAGCTGCTGAACTTACCTTCAAGGATACAAAACCATTAGTCGGAACAATCGAACCCGGTGAGTCAATTTTTGGCGGTGTAGGTTATGAATTACCTTCTGACTGGAAGGAGTTGGAGTTACGCTATTACCCTAATGACAATTTACTAACGGAACAAGCTTTAATATTTAGAAATCAAAAATGATTATCCGAAAACTTTTATACCTCTAGTTTTGGATAATCATTTTTCTGTCTTATCATATATATGAAAAAACCGCTAAAAAGTCCCATCATCATTGCTCTCAGAAACATGGGTACAGTAGTGCCTACAGTAAGACCCATTGTAGCAACTGAATCAATTAGTCCCCAAAGACGCGGGGTGCAGAATACGAAATGCTCTGAATTTTCACTTATTCCCCTTATCACAAAAGATATTTATAATAACACAGCTTTTATCTTCCTTACAAATATTATCTTTTTTACAGTCATCCCTGCAGTTATCTCTGCAATTATTTTTGCAGTCATCCCTCTTCGGTTCTTTTTTACAGCTGTCACAATAAATATTTATGATAACACAGCTCTTTTCCTCTTTACGCTCATTCCCCTTATTATTGCCGCCGCCATCCTCTTTGTTATAACAGCCATTATCAAACGTATTATATTCCATATCGCCACATCCCCGTTCTCTTTTATCATCGTCCATGCACCCATCTTTACTGCTATAAAAATTATACATGTGTCCACGATCCTTTCCTGGTTATACACTATATCTTATGCATATTTCGACATAATGTTGCAATTTTCCAGAAGGGCTGCAAGGCTAAGAATTATGAAATCTATCCTAACCCAGAATAAATGTTGAGACATCCACATATGATGAAATGGTTATTACCTTTTAGAGGATTGATTCGTATGAAGCAGCTTAAAATCATGGTACTCAGTAAAAAGAAAATCAAACGACGCTTCTTACAGATCTTCGCTTTGATCTTAGGCTTGTACATTGCAGTCTCCCTATATTTCATGAATCATTTCTTTTTTCATACAGAGATCAATGGTGTTAATGTCTCACTCATATCCCATAGTAAAGCATTACATGCAATCGATCAGCACGCTGATCGTTATGAGCTTCAATTAGTCGAACGGGACGGAAAAATCGAAACCATATCTGGCAAGGATATTCAGCTGACCTCCAGAGCCAGCAATTTATCCTCCCAGGTTGGCAGCCTTCAAACCTCATTTTTTTGGATTGCTTCTTTATTTAAATCCAATCAATATTACATAAAAAATCTTTATGCGTACGATTCAACCTTATTAGACAATAAAATAGCCAGCCTAAAGTGCCTCACCGGAACGATTACCGCACCGAAAAATGTTACTTTTCAATATAAAAATGGTTCCTATGAAATAGTAAAAGAGATAGAGGGCAATACGATTAATAAAGCTCGCTTTATTAAAAAGATAAATGCCTGCCTCTCCATGGGAAAACCTTCCCTTGACCTTAATTCCTCCCACTGCTATGAAGAACCAGCCTTTAAAGCTGATTCTACGAAAGCACAGAAAACCAGGAACTTGCTTAATAAATATGCTTCCACTAAGATAATCTATGATTTTGGTGATACAAAGGAACAGCTGGATGGATCGATTATTCATAAGTGGTTGGCTGTCAATGTAAATTTGAATATTATAATAGACAAACAGGCCGTCTTGGAGTATGTTCGCGAATTGAGTAATCAGTATAATACCATAGGAATCCGAAGGGAATTCCAATCTGCTACCGGTAAGAACGTTGAAGTATCCGGGGGAATTTACGGCTGGAAAATCAATCATGCTGCTGAAACAGAAGCCCTAATCAAAAATGTGAAGCAAGGCGGAATCATCAAAAAAGAACCTGTCTATTCGCAGAAAGGCATTACCCGAAAAGGAAATGAAATAGGGGACACTTATGTTGAAATCAATATTACCAGACAGTACCTGTGGTTCTTTAAGAAGGGAAAACTGATTGCCCAGGGCTCTGTTGTAACAGGGAATCCAAGTAGAGGTAACGCTACGGTACTTGGTGTTTATATGCTGAATTACAAGCAAAAGAATGCCACCTTATCCGGTCCCGGTTATGATGCTCCTGTTACCTATTGGATGCCCTTCTACGGTAATATCGGTCTTCATGATGCCTCCTGGAGATATAGCTTTGGAGGAACTATATATAAGCGGAACGGTTCCCATGGCTGCGTTAATGCTCCTGTCTCTATTGCAAAAAAAGTATTTGAAAATATTGAAGCCGGAACTCCTATCATCGTGTATGAAGAATAAAGCATCTCTGAAGGAGGCTTACCATAAAAAGAAGGATTCCCCCTCTCAAACAGACTGTTTGTAAAGGATCAATCCTTCTTTTATGCAAAGAAAATGAATCGTTTATTCTTTTATTGATTCACCAATTAATACTTCCACTTCATTTACGAAATATCAGCCGAAAATTTCCTTCATATATTGCTTTGCGGTGGGTGTCGCTGCAAGGCCTCCCTCTGCCGTTTCCTTAAGTGCGGGTATCATACAATCCCCAATTGTCTTCATAGCATGAATAACCTCATCTACCGGAATTTTACTTTCAATTCCTGCCAACGCCAGCTCGGCTGAAACAAAAGCATTTGCCGCACCCATAGCATTCCTTTTAATACAAGGAATCTCTACTAAACCAGCAACCGGATCGCACACCAGACCGAGTACACTTTTTAAGGAAATCGCACAGGCATGTCCTACCATGGCAGGTGTTCCGCCACATAATTCAACCAAAGCTGCTGCCGCCATAGCACTTGCTGAACCGCATTCCGCCTGACAGCCTCCTTCTGCACCGGATATGCTTGCCCGGTTAGCAATTACCATACCAATCGCTGAGGCGGTGAACAACGCCATAATCAGCTGCTCCTCCTCCAGCTCTCTCTCCTCGGAGATCGTCATCAGCACAGCGGGAAGAATCCCACAGCTTCCAGCCGTCGGTGCCGCCACCACCTTTCCCATGCAAGCATTCGTCTCAGAGGTGGCAAGTGCTTTGGTAAGTGCCTTCCCAATTACAGTGCCGGTGATGGTACGCCCCCCCTTTACCACCTGCTCCATTTTATAAGCGTCTCCGCCGCTCAAACCGCTGCCGGAACGCCGCTCCGGGTGAATGCCCTCACAGGTGCTTCTCCTCATAGTTTCAAGCATGGTTTTCATAGTTAGTTTTAACTCTTCTTCCTCTTTTTCCATCATAACCGCCTGATCCTTTAAGACTATATCAGAAATCCTTACATTTTGTTTCTCTGCCGCACGGCACAATTCTAATACCGAATCATATTTCATAGTTTTGCCCATACCCGTTTTCACACAATACTCCTGAATGTTCGGGCATGAATCAGAGCCTCCCTTCGTTCGTTTCTTATATCATTGATACATTTACCAGTTATATTGCATTTAAAACACTGGATGATATGACATAGGGAATGTTTTGAATGCTTTGTTGAATCGATGGCTTGATATTTCCATCGATTTCAATTGTCATAATTGCTGCTCCCCCCTTTTCTTCTCTGCTGAGTGAAATATTATTAATGTTAATTCCATTATCCCCTAATACATTACTTACCTTTCCAATCATACCCGGAATATCGCGGTGCGTGATGATGAGTGCCGTTGATTTTCCTGAGATCAGCACCTCTGCACCATTTATTCTATTAATTAAGATATTACCGCCTCCTACAGATGA
>JAEWMZ010000168.1 GCA_023392995.1 Bacillota bacterium | reverse complement strand
ACGTTTATTAATGCAAGATATATGATAGGACGAGAATAGGTGAGCGAATGTCTGAAAATCAAGAACAATTTAAAAGTTTATTGAAACAGAACGGACTGAAGGTTACTACTCAGAGAGTAGCGATATTGGAGGTACTAAACAGTAGACCGGGAAAACATCTGACAGCCGAGGAAATTTACGACTATGTTAAGAAAAAGTATCCTGAGATAGGGATAGCTACTGTATACCGTACAATTCAAATGTTATCAGAACTGAATCTAATTGATAAATTAAATCTGGATGACGGTTATGTGCGATATGAAATCAGCAAAAAGGGAAAGGATGAATCCCACCATCATCATCATTTAATATGCCTGGATTGCGGTAGTATCTTCGCCTTTCAGGATGATCTATTAGAAACTTTGGAGGAGCGAATCAAGGAGTCTATGGGCTTTACCGTGGTAGATCATGAGGTGAAACTTTATGGGCATTGTAAAAAATGCCTTAGTAAGCAGTCTATTGAATCTATATCATAACAAATGAAGTAATACCATTTGTAGTATCGTGCACTTAGTAAATGGATAAAATAGTACATAAACCATTGGAGGTGCAAATATTTGAAAGAAAAAACAATTATTAAACAAACGACAGACTTAAAAGGTGTAAAAATTATTCCGCTTGGTGGATTAGAACAAGTTGGTATGAATATAACTGCAATTGAATACGAAGACAGTATTATTGTCATTGATTGTGGTTTATCTTTTCCGGAGGATGAGATGCTGGGGATTGATTTGGTTATCCCGGATGTCACCTATCTGAAGGAGAACATTGAAAAAGTAAAAGGATTTATTATTACCCATGGACATGAAGATCATATTGGATCCTTACCTTATATTTTGAAGGAAGTCAATGTTCCCATTTATGCAACAAAGTTAACCACCGCAATTATAGAAAATAAGCTGAAAGAACATAATCTGTTAAAGAATACAAAAAGAAAAGTGATAAAATATGGACAGTCCATCAACCTAGGGTGTTTCCGTATTGAATTTATCCGAACAAATCATAGTATTGCGGATGCAGCTATGCTGGCGATCTTTACTCCCGCCGGAATCATATTCCACACCGGAGATTTTAAGGTTGATTATACGCCTGTTTATGGAAAGCCCATTGATCTACAGCGTATCGGCGAAATTGGTAAAAAGGGTGTATTAGCATTGTTATGTGATAGTACCAATGTTGAACGTCCGGGCTACACCATGTCGGAAAGCACTGTAGGCAAAACCTTTGATACTATATTTGCAGATAATGCAAAACAAAGAATTATTGTTGCAACCTTTGCGTCCAACGTTGACCGTGTGCAGCAAATCGTCAATGCAGCAGCAAAATATGGCCGTAAAATAGTAGTGGAAGGCCGCAGCATGGTAAATATTATTTCCGTAGCAAGTGAGCTGGGATATCTGAAAATGCCAGATAATATGCTGATCGATATAGAACAGATGAAGAACTACACGGATAACCAATTAGTGCTTATTACAACAGGAAGCCAGGGCGAAACAATGGCAGCCCTTCCTCGTATGGCAGCATCAATTCACAAAAAAGTTACCATTAAGCCGGGAGATGTGGTTATTCTAAGCTCCACTCCAATTCCGGGAAATGAAAAGGCAGTATCAAAGGTAATCAATGAGTTATCGATGAAGGGTGCTAAGGTAATTTATCAGGATACTCATGTATCCGGTCATGCCTGCCAGGAAGAGATTAAATTAATCTATACCTTGACAAAGCCCAAATATGCAGTACCGGTACATGGAGAGTATAAGCATTTAATTCGCCACGCAGAACTGGCACAGACCCTTGGCGTTCCGAAGGAGAATGTATTTGTACTTTCCTCCGGTAAGGTATTAACTTTATCAGATGAAAAGGCGGCAATTACTGGCGAGGTTCCGGCACAGGGAATTCTTGTAGATGGACTCGGTGTTGGCGATGTAGGTAATATCGTACTTCGTGACAGACAGCTATTGTCTGAGAATGGTTTGATTATCGTAGTGATTTCCCTTGAGAAATACAGTAATCAGATTCTATCCGGACCGGATATCGTATCACGAGGCTTTGTATATGTGCGAGAGTCAGAAAATCTGATGGAAGAAGCACGCATAGTAGTTGAAAAAGCTTTGGACAAGTGCTTAAGCCGCAATAATGCTGATTGGGGCAAGATGAAAAATGAAATAAAGGATTCTCTCAGTGATTTCATATGGAAGAAAACAAAGAGAAATCCGATGATTTTACCTATTATTATGGAAGTTTAAGTTTGAAAGATATAACTTTCAAACTATTCCTTAAGGCTTATTCACTTTTTGAGTAGTTCATCAAAAAGTGAATGGCACGGGAGTAAGGTTCTATTCTATAACTGCTATTTATACCAGCTTTAAGAGTGCAAAAGTCCTCAGGAGTAAATGTTATTCACATTTTTCTGTAAATATTTGCTTTAGCGCCTTTTGGCAGCAGGAGGTGAAATGCAGAGCATTTCACCTCCTGCACCCCGCGTCCTATGGACGAATGGCGGTTAGGTTGAAAAAAAGATTATTTTCAACCTTTCTATTTAGGCCTGTTCAATTTTTGAATAGGGCACCAAAAATTGAAAGGCTCGGGTGTTAGTATGACAAATAAGTCCGCGACAATGAAATTAACATTAAAAGTTACTAGCTTTATTGCTAGATTACTGCTAAATGTAGCATTTTATATCCTGGTGATCGTCCTTATTATTAATTTCAGCAAGATTGCCTATCAGTTTACCTATGAGCTCTACGGCCCGGTAACGGTTGCAGAGAAAGGTAAGGGAACCACGATTGAATTTAGTATTGATAAGGGTGAATCTACAATGGAAGTAGCAAGTAAGCTGGAAATGAGTCGAGTAATCGAGAATAAATATTCTTTTTATTTGAAGACAAAATTAGGCAGCTATGTGCTTATGCCCGGAACTTATGAGATATCAAACGATATGACTTATAATGAGATCCTAAATGTGATTACGGATTATTCCAAATCTTCAAAAACAGAAGATGGGGAAGAGGAGTCAAAATAACTATGATTGTTGATGAAAGAATAACTGCCTATATTAATTCCTTGGAATCTGAGTTGCCTTCCGAGCTTTTGACATTGGAAAAGGAAGCGCTGGAAAATCATGTGCCTATTATAAAAAAGGAAACGCAGGGAGTTCTTAAATTCTTACTTCAATTACAACAACCAAAACGGATTCTGGAGGTCGGAACAGCCATTGGCTTTTCCGCCCTCTTTATGAGTGAGTATAGTAATAATGATGCTAAGATTACTACGATCGAAAAGGTTGCCATGAGACTTGTGGAAGCGAAGAAGAATCTAGCCAGCGAGCGTTTTCCTTACAGGAGCAAGATAACACTTCGACAAGGAGAAGCCTTGGAGGTTTTAAAAGAACTGGTACTGGAGAAGGAAAGCTTTGATTTTATTTTTCTTGACGCCGCAAAGGCGCAGTACATGAGTTTCCTGCCGGAGCTGATGAAGCTGTTGAGTGACCAGGGGATGCTGCTTACAGATAATGTGCTTCAGGATGGAACCGTAACAAATTCCAGATACAGTATTACACGAAGAGACCGCACCATCCATTCCAGGATGAGAGAATACCTTTATACCATAACCCATATGGAGGAGTTATCCACTGTAATTCTTCCTGTCGGAGACGGGATTGCAATTAGTCGGAGGTTAGGTTTGCAGCAGCTCTGATACGAGAGATGCTTAGAATGGAGAACAAGATGTTTGATGAAATAAAAAAACCGGAGTTATTAATCCCGGCAGGTAATTTAGAAAATTTAAAAACTGCAGTTATGTACGGGGCAGATGCAATTTATATTGGCGGAGATATGTACGGTCTGAGAGCAAAGGCTAAAAACTTCTCTATGGAGGATATGAAAGCAGGAATTGAATTTGCTCATGAGCATGGAAAGAAGGTTTATGTTACTGCGAATATCACCGCACATAATCAGGATCTGGAAGGGATTCGTGGGTATTTTAGAGAGTTAAAAGAATTTGGAGCTTCAAGACCGGATGCCCTAATCATATCTGATCCAGGCGTTTTTAGTATAGCCTTGGAGATTGTTCCAGAGATTGAGGTACACATCAGTACCCAGGCGAATAATACAAATTATGAAACCTATCGTTTCTGGCATAAGCTCGGTGCGACCAGAGTGGTATCTGCAAGAGAGCTGTCCCTGGCTGAGTTGTCGGAGTTAAGAGCCAATATTCCCTATGAGATGGAGATTGAGACCTTTGTTCATGGTGCCATGTGTATTGCCTATTCTGGCCGATGTCTGCTGAGTAATTATTTCACCGGAAGAGATGCGAATATGGGTGCCTGCACTCATTCCTGCAGATGGAAATATCATATTGTTGAAGAGACGAGGCCGGGTGAATATCTTCCAATTGAAGAGAATGAACGAGGAACCTATATCTTTAACTCTAAGGATTTATGCATGATTGAATATATTCCTGAGCTTGTAAAAGCGGGAATTAATAGCCTTAAGGTAGAAGGAAGAATGAAAACAGCTCTGTATGTTGCTACAGTGGCGAGTACCTATCGCAAGGCAATTGATGATTTCTTTGATGCACCGGAAAAATATGAAGCCCGTAAGGCCTGGTACATGCAGGAGATTAAAAAGGGTGTTAACAGACAGTTTACTACCGGCTTCTTCTTTGACAAGCCAACCCATGAGGAGCAGATCTATGATCATAATACCTATGAGAAAGCATATACCTATCTGGGTACCATCGCGGGTGAAAAGAATGGTTTGTATGAACTGGAGCAGAAGAATAAATTCACAGTGGGTGAAATCGTAGAGGTTATGAAGCCAGGCGGAGATACCATCGAAGCGACGGTACGAAAAATTACCGATAAGGACGGCGCAGAGATGGAAAGCTGCCCCCATCCTCAGCAGTTGATTTATGTAGACTTAGGAATTGAAATGAATCGTTATGATATTATAAGACGGAAGGAGTAATCCTTTCGTCTTTTTTGGTTTGCCCTATGGAAAGCGTCCTTAAATAGAAAAGACATAAAGAGAAAAAATAATCTGATATTATTAAAAAAATAGCAATATTTACAGTGTTTTTAGCAATTCCAAGGAAGCCAGAGAAAAATAATTATGTTATATTTGTTGTGGAGCGGAAAAGATGGCAGGAGATGGACTGGCCTGAAAGCTCCTAATACTAAAATAGGATAGGCAATTGTGAAACAATATGTTTTTTGCAATTGTATACATAACAGATTTTATTCCTTCGAGAGCGCTGTCTTCGGGCTCAGCTTCCGCTCCGAAACAGTAACTGCGGTGTATATAATATCTTGAGTTAGTGAGTTTCATAAATACCTATTGAATTATGAAAGAAGGAGAATGGTATGAAGAAAGGGGCATTTATTACCGGAGCATATCCGAATTTATTTACTGAGATAGGAGTATCCTCGGAAGACATTAAAGTTAAGATAAAGGATACCTTTGAAACGATGTTTTTTGACCCAGAGGAGAAGATATACTTTGAAGCTGGTGATACCATGGGATATCTTCTGGATACTGGTAATATTGATGTAAGAACCGAGGGTATGAGCTATGGTATGATGATGGCACTTCAGATGGATCAGCAGGATATTTTTGATCGTCTATGGTTATTTTCAAAGACTTATATGTATCAGAGCTCCGGGAAATATGAAGGCTATTTCGCCTGGTCGGTATCTCCGGAGGGAATAAAGAACGCGGAGGGCCCAGCCCCGGATGGGGAGGAATACTATGCCATGGCTCTTCTGTTCGCCAGCCGGAGGTGGGGAGACAGGGAGGAACCCTTTGACTATAGCAGGCAAGCAAGAGCGATCTTAAAGCATTGTCTGCATCAAGCTGAATTAGTTGAAGATGGTGCCCCAATGTGGGATAAAGAGCGGTATTATATTAAATTTGTACCCGAAGCTGACTTTTCAGATCCATCCTATCATTTGCCTCATTTTTATGAATTATTTGCCTTATTAGCAGAGGAAGAAGACCAGGATTTCTGGAGGAAAGCGGCACTGGAAAGCAGAAAGTATCTTTTGATGGCAGCTGATCCCGTGACCGGTATGACACCTGAATATGCGGATTATAACGGGAAGGTGAAGCGCTTGTTCCATGACGGACAATTTTATTCGGATGCCTATCGTGTAGCTATGAACATAGGCCTTGATGCAGCCTGGTTCGGTATCGATGAGGGGTTAAGTGAAATAGTTGATAAGTTACAGACCTTTCTTCATGAGAATACAAAACTTGGAGAGTATTATAACTATATGCTTGACGGAACACCAAGGGAAGAGTCGGCACTTCATCCTACAGCAATTATAGCTACGAATGCAGCGGGTTCATTAGCAGCGAAAGGGAGCTATCGGCTCGACTGGGTTAGGGACTTCTGGAATACACCCTTAAGGAAGGGAGAGCGCAGATACTATGATAATTGCCTGTATCTCTTCTGCGTGCTCATGCTGGCAGGTGAATATAAGATCTATCTGTAGTGTCATTGTCATAAGCGCAGGGTTAGATGTTTGAAGTTATTACCATCGGTTCAATAAAGCCCTGGCATAACTTTATTCAGAATTTATA